>JAJDDL010000365.1 GCA_029260335.1 Phycisphaerales bacterium
AGCAACCCGGCGATGCCCGGGATGCCAAAGCCCGGGAAGATAAATATCTCCACGCCCACGAGCGCGATCCCGCCGAGGATCGCGACGATCTCCCACCAGTTGGCCATGCCGATCAGGAACGGCGGAATAAGCAAGGCGCAGAGCGCGATGATCGCCATCGATTCGGGCACGATCATGCCCGGATGGATCATCGAGACGAAGATCGCGAGCAAGAGCAGGACAACCAAGATTCCCCGCACATACGGGCTGGTCATGAATCGCACAAGCCCCTCCGACCAGAGCGGCCCAAGTGATTGCACCTTCGAAGCGCCGTACCACGCCTCGATGTCCTTGACCGTTTTGATCGGCGAGTCGTTGCTCGAAAAGCGGTAATGACGCAAGTCGCTCTCTTGAAACAGCAACGGCGCGGATCCATCGGAGATCTTCTCAAGTAAAGTCCATTGGCCTCGATCCGCTGAAGTAATCGTCGGCCGCTTGGACTCATACTCCTGCTGCGTTGCCGCCGACTTGACCACCTCGGCGAGCTCGGGCGATGCCGGCGCGACATCGGGCGCTGAACCACCCGGCACTCCCTCCATCCCCGGGGGGACTGGAATTATGGTCCGGTCAATCTCAATGGCTTTGCCAGGTGAAGCCGAGCCAAGCCGCGGCGGCGATCCCGTCGGCGTATCGCCAAAGAGCAAGACATACTCTTCGCGATTGATCGCGATGCGCTGGCCGGTCTGGTTGTTTTCCACCCACCAGAGCTCGACGCCCATGATGATCCCTTGGACCAGATACTCGTCGTAGACGTATTCAGTCTGGTTCCGCCGGCGAGCCGAGTCGATCACTTCGCTGATCAGTGGAATCGTCATTTTGCCCCGCTCCAAGGGAGGCAAGACCTGCAAGCCGGTCGGCCCAACCGCGATCGGCAGCGCATCACCCAACGCCGCCGGGTCCGATGTGATGATCTCCTTGCACGCCAGCGCGATGATCGCACCGCCCGAATACGCCTGCGTGTTGATCCACGCCGCGGAGTTTTCGATCGAACTCGACTTGATCGCCGCACAGATCTCCAGCACCGCGCCAACCTCGCCGCCCGGCGTATTGATCTCGATCACAAACGCATCGGCACCAGATTCCTCGGCGATCTTGAGCCGACGTTTGAAGCTCTTGGCCGTGACCGAGTCGATCATGCCGTCGCCTGTATCAATCTGGATGATCGCCACGTTCTCGGCCTGTCGGCTCGGCGGCACCGGCGTGCCACCTGTCGATTGGGCCCAACTGACAGCTCCCATCAGGAGCGTCGCCACCAAGCCCATGAGCCGGAAACGAGAGACCTGGACTCGGTTCGGACCGCGTCCCACGAGCGAGCACCAGTTTCTGCAGTGATCCATCACAACCTGAGTATACGAACGATTCCCGTCCGTAGGTCCTATCCCGCAGGTGTCTCTTGCTCGATTGTCCACGTCAGCTCGTCCCCTAGGCAGTCGATATGCACCGAAAAGAACCCCGGAGGCTCGTTCGGGTTTCGTCCGTCCAGCTTTCGTACGAGGGGCCAAATGATCTTCCGGTCGGTCTCCGGCAAGGGCAGCCCGTCGATCTCACCGGGCTCGAACCAGTCCAGCCGCCCCTCGCGCATCTCGAAGGGCTCAATATCGACCGTTCCCAAGACTCGGTAGTAAAAGAGCAACCAATGGACCTGCCCTTCGTACCCCTTTTCGGCGATCAAGCCGGCGAGATGGAATCGCTCGAGCGCGATATCGATCCCGGCCTCCTCCTGGGTCTCCCGCCGAGCGCATTGCGCGGGCGACTCACCCTCGTCGACATGCACCTTGCCACCGATGGGAGAGCAGAGCCCCTGATTTGGTGACTTGGATCGCCGCAAGAGCAGGACCCGCCCGTCGGCGTCTCGCAGATCGACAAGCACGGCCAGGCGATGGGGGAGATCTGTCGTCACGGGTCGAGCATAGCCCGCTGTGGGAGCCTCACATGCATCCAGATCCACGGATGGACCAGGAATCACGGCACACACGCCCGAAACCCGATACCCTCTCGACCATGAGCCAAACCGCAAGGACGCGCAGGCTACCAACCGCCGACGAGCATGGACCCATCGAGGTCCATGTCCGCCGTGGTCACACGCACGATCAACCAGTCGAGTTCGCAGGCAAGCAACTGCTCATGCTGGGCATTGCCGGCTGCGGCATGTCCGGCCTCGCTCGCATGCTCGATCGATTCGGTGCCAAGGTTCGGGGAGTCGATTCCAACGCCAACGACATCACCGACGCACTCGAGAGCGATGGCATTCAGGTTCTCAAAGAGCCTGAAGCAACGTCGCTCGATGAGGACATCGAGCTTGTCATCAGCTCCGCCGCGATAAAACCCGAGCATCCGCTCCTCTTAGAAGCCGCCGATCGCGGCACTCCAGTGCTGACTTATGCCGAGGCCTTGGGGGAGTTGACCAAACGATCGACGTCTGTCGCCATCGCCGGCACCCACGGCAAGAGTACCGCTACCGCGATGCTCGGCGCCACGCTCGTTGATTGCGGCTTCGATCCCTCGGTCATCGTCGGCGCAACCTGCCCGCAACTCATGCAAGGCTCTCTGGGCTCGCCCGTGTTCGCCTCGCCATGCGGCTATCGCGTCGGCGCGCCATCTGTTACCAAGGGCGTCTACGAGGGCAAGCCCGGGTTGTTGCTCGCCGAGGCTTGTGAGTTCAACCGTTCATTTCATCATCAACGACCGACATTGGCCGCGATCACGTCAGTTGAGGCAGATCACCTCGACATCTACGGCGCACTCGAACAGGTCGTCGAGGCGTTCCATGAGTTCGCAAGACTGATCCCCGACGCGAGCGAGGGCGGCATGCTCCTCATCGCACACGAAGGCGCCCACCGCCGAGAAGTCTGCGCAGGTTTGCGATGCAAAGTCGAAACAATCGGTTTCAGTCCCGAGGCCGACTGGGTCATCGCCTTCGATCCGCACACCCAGATCACCTCACTCACAAGGCACGGCGAGTTGGTCGCCACGTGGGCCATGCGCATGCCAGGCCAGCACAACGCGATGAACGCGGCGTTCAGCTGCGCGATCGCGGTTTCCTTGGGTGCCGATCCCGAGATGGCCAGCCGCTCGCTCACCGCATTCCGAGGTCTCGACCGGCGCCTCCAACTGCTCGGCGAACGCCCCGATCCCAATGGCGGGTCCATCCGCGTCTACGACGACTATGGGCACCATCCAACAGCCGTCGAAGCAACCCTGCGCGCCCTCCGCGAGTTCGAACGCCCCCAAGACCGCGGCGGCAGGCTCATCTGCGTCTTCCAACCACACCAGCACTCGCGGACACGCTTCCTGCTCGAGGAGTTCGCCAGCGCCTTCGGTCAGGCCGACGTCGTCATCGTCCCGCACATCTACTTCGTCCGCGACAGCATCGTCGAGAAACACAAGGTCACCGCAGGCGACCTCGTCGATCGACTTCGCGGGCGCGGCGTGCGTGCCATGCACCTCTACCCCTTCGAAGCCATCGTCGAGCAGCTTGAGAATGTCTGCAGGGCCGAGGATTTGCTCGTCGTCATGGGCGCAGGGCCGGTCTGGCAGGTCGGGCACGGATACCTTAGAGCGGGCTGGTCCCAAGATGGCCGCGACCTGTAGCAGGGCAGACCAGGGAGAGACCACGTGCCCGCGGCGATCCAAGAGCTCCAAATCCAGCGCGACGCGCCAATCAACACTTGGTTCAAGGTGGGCGGCGGCGCCCAGAGATTGGCCCACCCCCAGGATCCAGGCCAAATCCAACAGTGCCTGGAGATCGACCCGGCACTTCGTGTCCTTGGCAGTGGTGCGAATCTGATTGTCGATGATGATGGAGTCGATGAACTCGTCGTTGCGCTCGATGCGTCGCATTGGAAACGCGCAGAGATCGATCCGCAAAGCGAGCATGTCCACGCCGGTGCCGGCGCGGATCTCGCAAGGCTCATCCTCGATTGCCAGCGTGCGGGCCTCGCGGGCCTGGAGAACCTAGGCGGCGTCCCCGCAAGCCTCGGCGGCGCGATCCGCATGAACGCCGGCGGACGCTTCGGCGAGATCGCCGATTACGTCCATGCCGTGCACGCCATGAATCGCTCAGGCACGTTCCTCGAAATACCCAGTGACCAGATCCGCTTTGGCTACCGAACCAGCGGCCTCGACGACCTCATCATCACAGGCGTGGACCTCAAGCTGCACCGCGACGATCCGCCCGCGATACGCCAACGCTTGCTCTCGATCATGCAGGAAAAAAAGACAAGCCAGCCCATGGGCTCCAACTGCGCCGGTTGCTGTTTCAAGAATCCAACGCTCGACCAGGACGTAGACTCGATTGGCCAAGCAGGCCAACGGGTGAGCGCAGGGCTCGTGATCGATCGCGCCGGCAGCAAGGGCACGCGCAGCGGCGGCGCACAAGTCAGCACCAAGCACGCGAACTTCATCACCGCCGAGAGGCATGCGAATGCTCGCGATGTGATCCAACTGATCGAGCAAGTCAAAGCCAGAGTCGCCGACGCATTCGGCATCGCACTCCAGACCGAGATCGACATCTGGGAGTCGTGCCAATGACCCGTGTCATCGTGTTCGGCGGGGGTGTCGGTGGCGAACGCGAAGTCTCGCTCGATGGCGCACGTGCGGTCGCCGATGCGCTGCGATCACATCCAGATCTCGAGATCGCTCACCACGAAGTTCATCGCCTCAAGACTGCCGACATCCAAGCTCTGGGCGAAGGTGTTATTTTCCCCGTCTTGCACGGTCCGTGGGGTGAAGGCGGCCCCTTGCAGGTGTTGCTTGAGGAACTCGGTCGAGTGTTCGTCGGCTCCCAATCAACCGGGGCAAGCATCGCGATGGACAAGGTCCGCACCCTTGAGCACGCCGAACGCTTGGGTATCGCGATCCCAGGTCATCAGGCCCACGAATCACTCCCCGAGACCGCACCGATCGAGTTCCCTCTGGTCGTCAAGCCCATCTCTGACGGATCGAGCGTCGGTGTCCGCATCTGCCGAGCGTCCGGCGAGTGGACAAAGGCAATCGAGGAACTCGCGCTCGATCCCAACGCGCAGGGTCCCTGGCTGATCGAACGGTTCATCACCGGCCGTGAGATGACCGTCTCGTTGTTGGATGGCCGGGCGCTGCCGATCATCGAGATCGTGCCGAGTTCGGGCTTCTATGACTACAACGCCAAGTACCAACGCGACGACACCCAGTACCTCCTGAATCCACCCCTCCCTCGGGCTGTCTCGGAGTCGCTCACGTCCGCTGCCGAAGCCGTCTTTAAGGACCTGGAACTCCGCCATCTGGCGCGGGCCGACTTTGTCCTCGACGCCAACGGCGTGCCTCGCCTCCTGGAGATCAACACCATGCCGGGCTTCACGAGCCACTCGCTCGTGCCCAAGGCCGCACAAGCAATCGGCCTGGAGTTCCCCGATCTGTGCCGTCGGCTCGTCGATCTTGCGTTGCAAGACGCCAAAGAGCCGATGGTGAGCGGCTGATGGCAAAGAAGAAGACCACAAAGCGCAAATCGCGAGCCCAAAAGACCCCCAAGCTCCAACAGGTCGGGCCCTTTGTCCCGGCTCTGCTCGCGGGCATGCTCGTCCTGATTCTGTTGGGCGGTGCCGCGATGCTCCAGGGCGAACTGGCCGAGCGAGCCCGGGCCCGCCGGATCGCAGAGCCCATCGAGATCGTCGTGTATTGGCCCGCAGATGTTGGCCAGACCCTGGATTCTGAGCAGAGCTGGGTTCCGCTGGATCAGCAGCAGGATCTGCTCACGCTCATCCGCTCCCAACTGCAATCTGCGCCCGACCCGCTGTCGATCGATGGTCTGCGCGCCGCCGGCGACGCGCTCGCCCGCTCGGGCTGGTTCGAAAGCACACCCACGCTCCGTCGCCATCCCGATGGATCAATCGAACTGCAAGGCGAATGGCGCGTGCCCCGGGCCTGGATTCGCTCCGAAAACGTCGACTATCTGGTCGATACCAAGGGCAGGCTCATGCCGCTGATGTATGGATCGGATCGCACCTCCCCGGCACGCACCCCCATCGTCAACCCGGGCATGCGCCCGCCCAGGACGCCACAGAACCAGCCGGACTTTGAACGCGTGTGGGCGAGCGCCACGGTCTGGTCGGCGATCGAGTTGCTCGATCTGCTCAGAACCCAGCCCTATTGGGCACAGGTCGATTCGGTGGATGCGGGCGGATTGGGCTCCGACGCCAACCTCACGATCGTGACCGATCGTCAGTCTCGGATCACCTGGGGAGCCGGGCCCAGCGGGTTTCATCCGGGTGAGCGTCCGACGAAAGAGAAACTCTTCCACCTCTCACGCTTCTATGCCGAGGAAGAGTTTGGCAGGCACATCGACGCCGGGATGGGTGGATACGATCTTCGCTCGGGGTACATCGTGCTCGATCGCACGATGACCCACGCCGACGACGAGTGACGTTCTTGACCCAGAGCGACGACAATCTCGGCCCCGATCGAGACATCTTCGGACGTACGCCATCCAAGACAAGCGACTGGTCCCATCGCCGAGGAGAGCCCCGGGTGTTTGCGTTCGGTTGGACGCTGTATCTCATGGCGGTGGTGGGGCTCATGTTCGCCCAAGGCGGGGCACTCTCGACCTTCTCGGCAGAGTCCTTCCGACCGACCGCGCGGGTCACCATGGTCCTCTTGCTCGTCGGAGGGCTCGTGCTCTGGCCCCTGGTGCGGCTGAGCCAGGCCAAACCCCGCGCAGGAGGGATCTCGGCGACGATCCGCGACCTGGTCGTCATCCTCGTGCCGGCGCAGGCCCTTGTCTGGCCTCAGACCTGGCTTGCCGACTGGCCACTCGAGGTCGTCATGATGCTCGATGCGGTGCTCTTTGTCTGGGTGATGCTCGTCGGCGGCATCATCGCGCTGGGCCTTGGTCCTGCCGAGGGCAAGGTGACCTTGCAGGCGTTGCAAATCGAAGGCAAGGAGGTCGCGCTGCGCACCCGCTCCTGGGCGCTTTTGGCATGCCTCTTGGTTGGGATCATCGGACTCGCCGTCCCCTCGTTTTACCAGACCGTGCAGCCGGGCTGGTACCAGGCCCGTCCCGGATGGATGGCGAGCCCATACTTGTCAATCTTCGAGGTCTCGCGAGATCGAGCGTGGCTTCCCGCAGGAGCGGCGGTCAGTCGGATACACTGGCTCTGGATTTCGGCAGTAGGCTTGGCCGGTGCCACGGTTTGGCTCATGGCCCTCATCGTCAACGCACTGCGTGCAAAGCCCCTTGGGCCCGCCTGAAGCGGGAGGATCTCACATGGATGTCATTACCCCTACCGAACGCGATACCCTGAGAAAACGAATGGAAGAGTTGATCGCCAACCGGCCGGTGATCAGCCAGCGCATCAAGGAAGCCAAGGAACTGGGCGATCTCAAGGAGAA
>JAJDDL010000366.1 GCA_029260335.1 Phycisphaerales bacterium
AGCGCCGTATTGGTTATAGGTATCCTGGAAATGCTGAAACTTTACGCCGTAGCCATAAAAATCCAGCGCCGGCTTGCCGAACTGATCGAACAGGAAAAAGCCGATGCCATACCCCGCCATACCGCCCAGCACCGACGCGCCTGTACAGACGAGCGCAATCCGCCAGGCCTTGGTCGGCGCGGCCAGCACCATCGGGATCAGCAGAACGTCGGGCGGAATAGGAAAGATCGAGCTCTCCACAAATGAGACAATCGCCAGCGCCCACATAGCGTGCCGGTGGCCGGCGAGGGCCAAGGTCCAGTCATATAATCGGCGCAGCATCACAATTGTCCGTTCAGGAATAGGCGCAAAAAATCTCGGCAGTTCCTAACGCCTGCCGCGCAAGATGGCAAATCACGAGAGATCATACTGGCTAAGGTCTGAGCTGGGGTTGACCCGGCCTACCGGGTGAGTATCATCCGCCCGCTTCGGCTACAAAATCGATCGCGGGTGTGGCGGAACTGGTAGACGCGTGGGGTTTAGGTCCCCATGGGCGATGAGCTCGTGCAGGTTCGAGTCCTGTCACCCGCATTCTGAGTATGACGATGGGGTGTTTCTGGCTCTTAAAGAGAAACACCCCAGCCCTAGGCCGTGCTCTCCAGTACAGATCGCCAGGTTCCAGGACCGGTA
The DNA here is from genome assembly GCA_029260335.1 of Phycisphaerales bacterium. GTDB lineage: Bacteria > Planctomycetota > Phycisphaerae > Phycisphaerales > UBA1924 > S146-42. The sequence goes on from JAJDDL010000366.1 coordinate 670, forward strand.
ATCACCCGCGCTTGGCTTCCCGGTTGACGAACGGCGCAGGCGTGCCGATATCTGTCGGCATCTGCCCACACTGGGGACTCTGCATGGGAAGCTTTGCGCGAAAACCTGGAATCCGACGCTTGCTCATGAGAGGCGAGTCGGTCATTGCGGGCGCGGGCCTGCTCTGTGGTGCCATCCTGTTGGTGGTCATGGCGGCCCTTGCGCTCAGCACGGACAAGATGAGTGCCTCTCAACAGCAGGCAGACAATCGTGCCAGCACCGAGAAGATGGTCAGTGAGTTCGCGCTGGAGTTGCCCGCCCTGCTCGGCGAGGATCGACTGACGGAGTTGCGCCGGCGCGTGCAAGACTCGGCAAACAACGACGCAATCGCGAGCATGCGTGTGATCATGGGCGATGGCCGGGTCATCGCGGCGAGCACGCTTGGAGAGATCAATCAGACCTCGCTCCCCGGGGCCTTGCCCGACGTCAGCGCGGATGTCGCGGCGATGGGCCGTCGGGTGAACACGCCGATGGGCGATGTTGTGGTAGTTGCAGAAGAGAACGCGTCGGTGAGAGGCGCGACGTGGGGGATTCAATCGGCGATCGGCGTGGCCGGTGCCTTGGCATTGAGTGGGTTGTGGCTGGTTTATCGCCGGCTTCGCAAGAGGATTGGAGCGCTCGGCGCGATTCGCGACGCGCTGCTCGCCGCGGCTGGCGGTGAAACGTGCGTGGGCGCACTGGTGGTCAGTGACGACTTTGGCCCCGCGGCGAAGGCGTGGAACTCGCTTTTGCATGATCGAGAATCGCTCCGCGAGCGCATCGTGAGCGAGCGGGTGGGCGAGACGCTCAGCCGTTCCAAGCTCGGCCGGGGCGACACCGATGACGCGTGCGATGCGCTCTGGCACGGCGTGGTCGTGCTCGATGAGCAAGGCCGGATCCGCTACGCGAACGGGGCCGCAGCTGTGTTCCTGGATCGCGATCGCGAGGAGCTCCGAGGGCTGCCCTTGGACTCTCTGGTGAGCGATGAGGCACTGCACACGGCGCTGCGCCGGGTAGTGGCTCGCGAGATCAAGCGGCGGATGAGCGTCGAGGTCTCTCGGGGTGGCGATCGCGAGGATGTGCTCCGTTACTCGGTGCGGCCATTGCGCGGGCTCGACGGCGGGGACGCGATCGTGATGATCGAGGACATCACCCAGCAGCGGGTGGCGTCGCGAGCGAGCAGCGGGTTTGTCGCACAGGCGACGCACGAGCTGCGGACGCCCTTGACCAACATTCGCTTGTACGCCGAGGAGGCGATCGATCTGAACGACAGTGATCCGGGTGAGCGCTCGCGTTGTCTGAACGTGATCAATCAGGAGACGCGCAGGCTCGAGAGGCTTGTGGGCGACATGCTGAGCGTGGCGGAGATGGAATCGGGCGCCCAGTCCTTGCGGATCGGAGACGTGCGGCTCCAACGCATCATGGACGACATCCGCACGGAGTTCGAGGCCCAGGCCCTGGACCGTGGGGTCAAGCTGGCGTTCGACATGCCTCCCAAGTTCCCGGTCTTCGGCGCAGATCGCGAGAAGCTGACGCTCGTCGTTCACAACCTGCTCGGCAACGCGATCAAGTACACGCCCTCGGGTGGGTCGGTCAGCATGCGAGTCACGGCGGATGACGCTGAGCTGCAAATCGAGATACGCGACACCGGCATCGGGATCGATCAGGAGCAGCAGGAGCGGATCTTCGATGCGTTCTTCCGCACCGATGATGCCCGGGCCGGCGGCTTTGGTGGCACCGGGCTTGGCCTCGCGATCGCCAAGGAAATCACCACGATGCACGGCGGGGAAATCTCGGTGGAATCAGCCGCAGGCAAGGGCAGCACGTTCACGCTGCACATTCCCAACTCGCCGGTGATCGATCGGGCGGTAGCGGCCTAGGGGTTGTTCGATGCGGATCGACGAGCACAAGCACGGCGCGGTCACCGTGATGCGGGCCCAGGGCCCGGTTGCCGGCGAAGACGCCCAGGACTTTGCCCAGCGCCTGCAGCGGGCCGCTCGCGACACGCTCGGGAGGATCGTCCTCGATGCCTCGGCGATCCCGTTCGTCGACAGCACGGCGCTCGAGGCGATGCTCGACGCGAGCGACATCCTGGGCGACATGGGTAGCACGCTCAGGATCTGTGCGGCCAACGAGACGTTGCGCGAGATTCTCGACCTCACCGGTATCGCGTCCAGCATCGAACAGTTTGAGAGTGTCTCGGACGCGGTCAGGAGCTTCCTGTGAGCCTCGGGCGCAACAGGAAAAAGGTCGGCGAGGCGTTGATCGAGAGCGGCTCGCTCACCTCCGAGCAGCTCGAGGCGGCGCTGACGAGCCAGGCCGACAGCGGTCGGCGATTGGGCGAGGTGCTCGTTGAGCAAGGCGCGATTGGCCCGGCAACGCTCGTGGGCGCTTTGGGCGAGTGCATGGGCGTGCCGTCGTGTCTGCTGCGCCACGGCTTGATCGACCCCGCGCTGCTGCAGTTGGTTGGACCCGAAGAAGCCGAGCGCTTGGTTGCGCTGCCGATGTTCTTGGTCCGAGGCGAGTTGACGGTCGCGATGGGCGAGCCCCAGAGCCTGCCGACGGTCGATCGGCTGGCGCAGATGACCGGGCACAAGATCCGCCCGGTGCTTGCGCTGGAGTCGAACATCCTGGAGTTCGTCCGCAAGTACTCCTCGGGCGACATGGATATCGACGCGTTCCTCTCGAGCCTGGTTGAATCCGATGTCGAGGTGGTCGAGCGCGAGAGTGTGGACGAAGGCCCGAGCACGGACCTGGACAAGATGGTCGAGGGCAGCCCGATCATCAACCTGGTCAATGTCGCGTTGCTCACGGCGATCAAGGCTAAGGCGAGTGATATCCACGTCGAGCCCAACAAGTCCGGCACACGCATCCGCCACCGCATCGACGGCGGGCTGCGAGATCTGATGAAGCCCCCGGCGGGGATGCACGCGGCAATCGTGTCGCGCATCAAGGTCATCGGCAAGATGGATATTGCAGAAAAACGCTTGCCCCAAGAGGGTCGCGTGCGGATCGTCGCCGAGGGGCGCGATATCGACCTGCGCGTGAGCAGCATCCCGACATTGCTCGGCGAGAAAATCGTGGTGCGCATCCTGGACAAGCAGAACCTGAAGGTGCGGCTGGAGGACCTGGGCTTCCGCGAGGAGTCCATGCACTCGTTCAAGAAGATCCTGAGCCAGCCGCACGGGCTTGTGCTCGTGACCGGGCCCACGGGCAGTGGAAAGACTACGACGCTCTATTCGGCGCTCGATTTGCTGCGCAGCCCCGAGCGAAACTTGGTGACCGTGGAGGACCCGGTCGAGTATCAGCTCGATCTGATCAACCAGATCCAGGT
>JAJDDL010000367.1 GCA_029260335.1 Phycisphaerales bacterium
GCCGTACCGTGCCACCGGTGGCTTGCCCACCGGTGCCGATGCGCCGCACTGGCAGGCAAGCTGCCAGTGGCACCCCCGTGGATGAGCCCTAACTCACGAGCGTCTCTGCGCTGAGCCCAGCCATCGCGTACCACTTGCTGAGCGATTCGCCCAGGGCTTCGGGCGTGGCCATGACGAACGAGCAGGGCTCGTTGATACGCCAGCCGACGAATCGCAGGGCTCGGGCCAGGAATGGCTCGGACGTGCAAATCAGGAGCTCGCCATCTTCCATGCGCAGCGGAAGCACCCGGAACTGCCAGGCCTGGCGACGCTCGATGAGTTGGAGCACGTCTGGCGCGGGCCAGCACTTGCGTGGATCGACCTTGTCGGCCATAGAGGCGTATTGGGAGGCCCAGGCTTGTTCGATGCCCTGGGGATCGACGCCGAAGAGATCCTCGGCGATGACACCGAACGGCCGAGCCGAGTTGGCTTGGGCGGCCAGGATGCGTTGGCGTTGGGTCTCGTTAATGACACCACGTGCGACCAAAAGGTCGCCAAGTCGGACATGCATGATCTCTTCCTCCTCCTCGCGGTTGGCGATGCCGCCCGCAGTAAACCCATCGGCGTGGATCGGGGTGGGCGTGAGGGGTGAGCCAAGGCGCAAGGGCCGCGCATTTTCGGTGTGTGCAGGGTGTGGCGGCTTTGGCGCTCACTGCGCGGGTCGTGCGGGCTATTTGCCTACGCAGAAGCTCGTGAAGACCCGTCCGATCACGTCATCGGGTGTTATTCTGCCGCAGAGTTCACCTAATGAATCGAGGGAAAGCCGTAGTTCGCCCGCGATGAGTTCCGGATAGGCAAGTGCGGTTGGGCAGTAGGGCGTGGCGCCAACGAGATCGCGCGCGCTGCGCAGATTGGCGAGCGCCGATTCCAGGACTCGTCGGTGGCGTGGGATCAGGTCCGATTCGGTTTCGTGTACCGAGTCGAGCGCGTCGGTGATGGCGGCGTTGAGTGCGGCGAGATTCCAGCCGTCGAGCGCGCACACGCCCAGGCCTGTGGTTGGTCCAGGGAGATCGGCCTTGGTGCGGACGCGGATGGTTGGACGATCGTCCGGTATCGCGAGTTCGTCAAAGCGTGCGTGCGGATCGCAATGGATGATGAGGTCCGCCGAGGCGATGGTCTCATTCGCGGCGCGTTGAGCGGCGGCGTCTGCGGGGGAATCGGACAAGGCGTCGAGGCCTGGCAAATCGGCGAGGAGGATCTCAGGTCCGCCTTGGGCACTGAGATTGAGCGGCTCGATGATCGCGTCGCGTGTGGTGCCTTGCTGGTCGGAGGCAACGGCACGGGTGTGGCCGAGCATGGCGTTGAAGAGCGAACTCTTACCCGCGTTGGGCTTGCCGACGATGGCCACAAGGGGTTGGGTGCGTGGGGTCGTGCCGGTCGAGCGTGCGAGTTGGCTAGTGATCTCGTTGGAGATCTCGTCGAGGCTTGCCGCGAGTGTGGCTGGCGGGACGGCGACGACGTCTTCCTGGTCGGTGAAGTCGATGCCGGCCTCGACGAGGGCGAGCAGGTGGGCTGTTCGGTCGGCCCAGTCGGCAAACGCCGCGCCGGCTTGGCCTGCAAGCAGTTGGCGGGCGGCTTTGAGCTGAGACTCGGTTCGGGCGGCGATCATCGCGCCGACGCCCTCGGCTTGGGCGAGGGTGAGCTTGGCGTTGAGGTAGGCGCGGGCGGAGAACTCGCCTGGCTCGGCGGGGCGTGCGCCTTGAGCGATGAAATCGCTTAGCACTCGCTCAAGGAGGAGGGGGTTTGCCGGGAGTTGGATTTCCAGAGCGTCCTCGCCTGTGTAGGACGCTGGGGCTTGGTAGCGGACTGCGAGGATGGGCAGGGATGCCGCGCCGAGCTTGAGGCTGGTTGCCGTGGCTTGTCGCGGTTCGAGTTCGTCGCCGAGTGTGCGTGCGCAGATTTCAGGCGTGGCCGGGCCGCTGAGACGGATCATGGCGCGCAGCGAGCGGCCGGGGGGCGTGCACCGGGCGACGATGGTGTCGGACAGGGGCTGTTGGACGTTTGGCGCGTCCATGTTGGCGACCTATCGCTTCTTGTACCGGGTCTGGGGCTGCTGTTTCTTGGAGGACTCTTGGCGCATCCCGGGCTTGGGGATGTCCTGCTCGAACTTGGCCATGGCCTTTTTGCGCTGGTAGTTTTCGATGCGTTTTTGGAGGCGCTTGCCGAGCGATGGCTTGCGCTTCTTGGCCTTGTAGACGTCTGCATTGAGCAGGTCGTGCTTGTCCATGTGGGCGCGGATCCAGCGGCTTTCGATGATGCCGAGGCTCGAGTTGGTGATGAAGTACATGGCTAGGCCGCTCGGGGCGTTGTACATGATGACCGGGAACATGACGACCATCATGACGCGGATGATCTTCTGCTGCTGCTCCTGCTCTGGGGTCATCGAGGCGCTGGGCGGCGGCGTGAGATACTTCTGGTGGACAAAGAAGACCGCGCCCAGGCACAAGGGCAGGATATTGAGCGACTGGATCGTGCCCATGAGCGGGATATTGAGATTGATGAGATTCGGCAGGTAGATGAATCGATCGGGCTCTGAGAGATCGGAAAGGAAGGCCCAGCCGCCGAAGTTCTGGAACAGGCCAAAGAACGCCGGCTCGTGGCGCAGGCCGAAGTTGTAAAAGAGCGACGCGTACAGGGCGATCCAGATCGGGCTCTGCAGGAACATGGGCAGGCAGCCGAGCAGGCCTGTGGGGCTGATACCTTCTTCGCGCCAGAGCTTGGCCATCTCGGCCTGGAGCTTCTTCTTGTCGTCGGCGTAACGCTCCTGGAGGGCTTTTTGCTTCGGGCCCATCGCCTGCATCTGCTTGGAGAACTGTTGGACGCGGATCTGGGACCACTTGGTGATCGGGTGGAGGATGGTGCGGACGATGACCACGAGGAGCATGATCGCCAGCGCCCAGTCGAACACGATCTTTTCGTGGAGGATGTTGAGCAGGCCTGTGAGGGGCGCGGTGAGCCATTGGAATGTGCACAGGGCGCAGGGGCCGCCGAAGTTGTAGACGACAAGGCCTTCCATCGCGAGCGCGGAGGCGCCTACTTCGCTGGCGATTGTCGGCTTGTGGAGTGGGCCCATGTAAGCGCGGAAGTCGAGCGAGTCGCTTGCGCCGGCGGTGCCTGTCGGTGTCAGCGACGCGACGCGGCTGTGCATGCGCAGCGCGACCGGCGAGGTCTGCTTGGCGGTGCTGCTTCCTGAGAAGTCGTTGGCGATGACGCGATCGACCCGTTGGGCGACGTCGAGCTCTTTGGATCCGTCGGGTGGGAAGATCGCGGCGGCGAAGTAGCGATTGCTAAAGGCGATCCAAGAGAGAGTGAGGCTTTGCTCGGTTGCGCGCTTGTTGGGCCAGTAGGCGCGAGCGGTCTCGTAGCGCTTGGAGACCTTGTCCTTCTTGCCGAGGAAGGACCCGGACCCGCGCGGCATCAGGGACTCGTCGGCCTTGACGGTCTGCGTCGGATCGACGCTCGCATCCTGCATGGAGCCATAGCGGACACGCCTGCGATCGCCCGAGTAGCTCGAGAGGCGATCGAGATCGACCGGGCCGTAGGTCTGGAGCGAGACCTCTAGCGGCTGGTCGGTCATGTTGCGGATGCTCTGGGAGACCTCGAGCGTCTGCGAGCCCGAGGTCATTTTGAACGTGCGCTCGATCTCGAGGATCGGCGCATCGGCGTGGTTGACGATCAGCGCACGGAACTGACCCGGCGCGATCTCTTGCCACATCATGCGTTCGAGGAAGCTGTTGTCGGGCTGTCTCTCGCTCACGCCCATCAAGGGAACTCGATAGCCGTTGATGATGACCGCTTCGAGTGCGAGCGGCGCCAGGGCGATCTCGTTGTTGGTCTTGAACTCCTGGAGCAGGACGTGGTCTTTCTTTGCGACCGACGTGAAGTAGTTGGTGAGGGTGAGGGTGAGGGTGTCGATGCCCGAGCCGTAGCGGCTGAACTGGATCTCCATCGGTTGGCCGCTGGATTCATCCAGCGAGCCGTACGGGGTGTGCTGGAGTGAGATCCCAATCGCCTGTGAGTTGAGGCCATCTAAGAGCCCGAGCGGTGGCGGTTCGGCGGGAGGACCCTGCTCGTCAACGTTGGGGTCGACGACGAGATTGGGCTGCTCGCTAACCTGGGATTCGTCGGGGGCGGGGTCGCCCTGGGCCCAGGCGTGTGGCGTGAGGATCAGAATCAGCGACAAAATGAGCGCACGGGGCATGTTGAGTTCTTGCTCCTAAATGGAAGGCAGACGATAGCGGGGTTATTGGGAGGCGTCGCCCTTGAATGATGGCTGGGGGATGAACGCTGGACACAGTTGGGCGGTGCGTGGAAACGCAGGCGGCTCTGATCACCTGCCTTGATAGAGCCGCTCGCCGAGCCAGTCG
>JAJDDL010000368.1 GCA_029260335.1 Phycisphaerales bacterium
CGATCTGTCGCGGGTCGGGATCGATGAGGTTGATCCGTTGTGGAGAAACATCGAGCACGAGCCGCGGATTGGGACGTTGTTTCTTGAACTGGCCACGCGTCGTCGGCTTCGGATCAATGGGCGGGTGGCGAGGCTAGCAGATGACAAACTCGGCTTGAGCGTGGACGAGTGCTTTCCCAACTGTCCGAAGTTCATTCAACGGCGGCGGGTCCTCGTCGAACCTGGCGGTTCACCGGATGCCGACTGGCCGCCGACCGAGGGGCGCACGCTGGGCGCCGAGCAGGTCGCGTTGATTCGCAAGTCGGACACCTTCTTCGTCGCCAGCAAGCACCCGCAGCGGGGTGTGGATGCGTCGCATCGCGGCGGTGCGCCGGGCTTTGTCGAAGTTGTTGACGAGCGAACGCTTCGCATCCCGGACTATCTCGGCAACAGCATGTTCAACACGCTGGGCAACCTGGTGGTTGATCCGCGGGCGGGGATTGTGTTTGTCGACTTCGAGAGGAACCGGACGCTGCAGATGATCGGCCGGGCCGAGATTCTGTGGGATCGGGAAGATGAGCCGGGAGGGCGGTTCTGGGAGTTTCGGGTTGCGCGTTGGCGGTCTTCGGAGGTTCGAGCGAGGGTGGAGTGGGAGTTTGTGGACTATTCGCCGCACAATCCGGGGTGAGATTTGAGATTTGAGATTTGAGTTTCTGTTCTCAGAGATCAAAGACCTGTCGCATGTTTGTGAGGACCTCGCGGAGGCGTGCTTCGTCGCCGCCGCCGACCTCTGCCGTTGCCCAGCCGGTGAAGCGAATCTCGCGGAGTGCCTTGCGCACATCGGCCCAGGGGACGTCGCCCTCGCCAATCTTGGTCCAACCCTTGGTGAACGACCAGTCCTTGACGTCAAGTTTGACGATGCGTCTGCCGAGGGTGCGGATCCACTGGGCGGGGTCGCCGTATTTGCGGTGGTTGCCGATGTCGAAGTACGAGCCGACCCATGGGCTGTCGATCTCGTCGAGGTAGGCGGCAAGTTGGTCGGCGGTTTGGTCTGGCGCGCCGTTGTGGGTGTAGCAGAAGCCGTTCCAGACGTTTTCGATGAGGATGTGGATGCCGAGGTCGGCGGCGAGGGGGAGGGTCTCGCGTATCGCTTCGATCGAGCGGTGCCAGACGTGGTCCTGGGATTCTTGCTCGCCTGCGACCCGGCCTGGGACGAGCAAGACGCTCGAGCCGCCGAAGGCGTGGCTATCGCGGACTGCGTTCTTCAAGGCGTTGAGCCCGGCGGCTCGGGTGTCGGCGTCGGGGGAGCTCAGGCGTTGGTTCCAGTGGACGGAATCGACGACGCCGTGGACGCGGAGGCCGGTTTCTTTGCGGGCCTGGGTGACGTCGGCGATCGAGTAGTTGGCGGGGCTGTTGAGTTCAATGGCGTCGTAGCCAAGATCGCGGACTCGGCGGAACTTCTCGGTGAGGGACATGTCGCTGCCGACCATGCCGATCTTGAGGCTCAGCTTGATGGGCAGCGGGGTCTCGGCGGCGGAGCCGGGCTGAGCGAGGCTCGTGAGGGCCGAACTGCCAGCGGCTTTGGAAGTGGCGAGCACGCCGACGCCGGCGGCGGTCATGGTTCGGATAGCGTCGCGGCGGGTCAGCATGTCTCTCTCCTCAGGGGCTGGGCTTGGGGTCCATGAATGATCGGACCTGGGGGGCCGGGAAATCGGTGGGGCGGCCGGCCCCACGGTGTATCCTACCAGCGAGCGGGCCAGCGGAATGGGCCTGCGTGAGGGCCGGCATGAGGCGGGCGAATAGGAGGCGGTGATGACGCGGCTGAGTGGGTGTGTGTTGGGCCTGGGTCTTTGTACCGGCATTGCGTCGGCGAGCAGGGGCGAGGCGTTGGAAGAGCTGTTCTTGCGTGGGCATCCGCTGCTCGTGCATTTTCCGATCGCGCTGTTGCTGGTCGCCGTGCTCTTTGAAGCCGGGCATCTGGTGGTGGGGCGGAAGAACGAGCATCGCCGGGCGATCTCAGGGGCGGGCTTGGGGCTCTTGGCGCTTGGGGCGATCTCGGCGGGATTGAGCGCGTGGTCGGGGTGGGAGAACGCGGGGCACAATCCGCCGACGTCGAGCGTCGCGGACCTGGTCTACCTGCACCGTTGGCTGGGGATCTCGGTGGCGAGCGTGAGCGGCCTGGCGTTGCTCTTCGGGCTCGCCGGGTGGCGCGGCGGGAAGAAGCGAGTCGGGATCTATCGCACGTTGCTCTTAGTGGGCGCGGGGCTTGTCGGCGTGACCGGGCACTATGGCGGGTCGATCGTGCGAGGCGAGTCGTATCTGACCGGCCCTCTGAACGACGTCTTGTTCGGATCTGATGATGAGGAGGGTGAGGATGAAGAAGTGGTTCTGGAAGATGGCAATGAAACGGTTGTTCCGGAAGCTGTTCAGAGGCCTAGCGCGGAAGTGATCCGCGCGTCGTTTGAGCGGGATGTGCAGCCGATCTTCGAGGCGCGTTGCATCATGTGCCACGGGCTTGACGAGGCGGCGGGGCGGTTGCGATTGCACAGTTGGGAAGAGATCGAGCGATTGATCGATGATCGCGATGACCTGATCGTCTCAGGATTGCCCGACCAGAGCGAGATCTTCCATCGGGTCTCGCTCGATGCGGGGAATATTGACCTGATGCCGGCGGATGACACCGGACGTTTGGATGATGCGCAGATCGACTCGATCCGGGCGTGGATTGAGTCGCTGGATCCCGGTGCGGTCGACAGCGGTGCGGATTCGTCTGGCGATGGCGCGGACGGCGCGGCAGACGGAGCGATCCAACTGGAAGAAGACGCGCGAGCATCGGTTGAACGCACGATGGAACAGGTGCGTTTGGCGGGCGGGTACGCGAGCCGGGTGTCGCTCAGCGATGACTCAGTGGTTGTGAACCTCTCGATGCTTGGAGAGAAGATTGACGACACGTCTTTGGAGTTGCTCGCGGGGCTGGAAGAGTCGCTCGTGGATTTGGATCTGGGCGGGACGGCGGTCGGAGACGTCGGCGCTTCGATGCTGGCATCGTTCGGGCGGTTGCAACGTTTGGATCTGTCCAAGACCCGCGTGAGCAACGCGGGGGTCGGCTCGCTTGTGGGGCTTGAGGAGTTGGTCTCGCTGAACTTGTACGGGACCGCAGTGGATGATGAGGCCGTGGAGAGTTTGATCGCACTGTCGGGGCTCAAGAGCTTGTTTCTTTGGGATAGCGCGTTCAGCGGTGATGGAGTCGCAGCGGTGCGGGCCGGGCTTGCAGGGTGTACGGTGGACTTTGGTGAGGTTGGGGTGGTGGATCCGGTTGATGAGGACGAGGGCGGTTGACGCGATTCTCTCCATGGTGAGCACTGAGGGATTGCGCTTTGCAGGATGGCTTTGAGACGTCGTTAGAACAACTCTCTGCAGGCGAGCATGGCTCGGAAGTCGACGAGTTTCAGCGTGAGTTGGCGGGAAGGCTGCTGGAGTTCCTGGCGACGACAGACGCTCGGGTTGAACATCCGGTTGCTGCGGATCTTGACCTGACTGCCGGGCCCGTGCGAGAGGGGGAGCCAACGCCTCATCAGGTATACGTGCGGCTCGGTGTTGATGGGAACAGGCATTTGCGCGTCCTGCTCGGCACATGCCCACGTGGGGCTCAGATCTGGTTCGAGGAGGCGCGG
>JAJDDL010000369.1 GCA_029260335.1 Phycisphaerales bacterium
GCTTGCGATCGCTGCGGCGAGCAATCCGAGTGCGCAGGATGGCGCGCTGTCGCCCATCGTGCATGTGGCGCTCGGCGAGGCACTGCAAGGCACGGGCTATCTTCGCGCGGGCAACGAGGCCATCGAGCAGGGAATCGCAGACAGCGAACGCATCAGTAATCGATCGATCTACGAGGGCGAGCTGGCACGGATGTATCCCCGCCGGGGCAGGCTCATGCGGGTGGTGGGCGATCAGTGGCTTCGCGTGCAAGAACCCGCGAAAGCGGCGGAGGCCTACGCCACCGCATGGCGCGTCGGCAGCGCGGTGACCGATGCGGTCGTGTCGAAGCATGTGTACGCACTCGTGCTCGACGGGCGTTCTGATGAAGCAGTGGAGCGGCTTTCGCAGGCGTTTGCGAATGATCGTGCGCGGCTGGATGATCGCCTGATTGAGACGCTTGGCATACTCGACGACCAATCGCGAGCCGAGATGGCCGAGCGGCTCGGGGGGTTGCTTGATAATGCCTCGCTTGATCGGACGACGCGGGGTTGGCTGGCGCGAGCCCAAGCGAAGGCGATGGGCGGCGAAGATGGCAGAGCGATGCTTCGACGGTGGCTTGCGCGGTCACCCTTGGATCGCGAAGCGCTCGATGACCTGCTTCGGACACACGACGAGCCCGCGGGTCTGGGTGAAGAGCTCGGGATCCTGGCAGGACTGCATCCGGTGCTGGCGCTCGAAGGTGGACGGCTGGTTGCATTGCGAGGAAGCGAGAGCGAAGCGGTTCTAGCCGCGCTGGATGAGATGCTCCTGGGTGCGGGTGATGCATCGCCCGTGGTCGCGCGCGTGTCGCTTCTCTTGGCTATGGGTCGAACCGCCGACGCGTTGGACGGGCTTGCGGAGTTTGGCGCCGAACTCAATGGTCTGCGCAGTGTCTTGAACGCTCTGGCATTGCATGCGATGGGCCGGTTGGACCTGGCAATGTCGACCATGGCACGCGCGGGCGAGGCCAGGACCGAAGATCGGCTGGTGCGGGCATGGGCGTTGCACGAGATGCAACGCTCTGCCATTGCAACCGAATCCGTCCTGAGCGACTCCTTTCGGATGGCTGGGGATGATGCACTCAATGCGATGACGATGTGGCTCCGGGCCGTGCCTCTGGATATCTCGAAAGAGCAAGGGCGGGAGGTCGCCCAGCGTGTACTCGAACTCGATCCAACAAACTTGGATGCGATTGATCTGTTGATCCGGGCAGCACCGGCGGACTATGGGGCATTGCTTCGCGAGCGGGCCGGGGGGTCGCGAATACGCCGGTTGCTCGCGGCGGAGCAGATGCTCGCGACGGGCGATCGCAATGAAGCGGAGCGGGCGTTGACGATGCTCGCGCACGGTGGCAGAGAGTTTGATCGGGCGATCGACCTGCTGCTTTCGCTCTGGGCCAGCGCGCGGGGACTCGAGCGAGAGATTGCGATCGACCGCGGGATCTCCGTGCTGGATGAGTTGCTTGCACAAAGGGGCGGCGATGAGCCGTTGATCATCGCCCGCGCCCGATTGCTCGAAGCTTCGGATCGTCGCCAGGAGGCGATCGAAGCGCTGGGGCTGGCCACAAGGAGCAACTCGGCCGGGCGATCGGCGTTGCGCCGTGAGCTTGAGGACGTGATGCTCCGAGATGCGGGCCTTGCCACGCAGGGGCGTGAGCTCCGCGATGCTCGGCTTGCCCAGCAGGACTTGACCGTGGGCGAGCGGATCGAGCGGGTGGCCGCCTTGGTGGACAGCCGAGAGCTGGATCGCGCGGTCCGGGCGTTGAATGTGAGGGCACTCGACGGGGTTTCGCTCACGGAATCCCAGAGTCGGGTGCTCGTCGCGGCCCTGCGTCGCTTGGGCGCACGGGTCTCACAAAGCCCCGCGGGAAGTGAACGGGACGCGTCCATCGCGTTGCTCGACAGGGCGGTCGAGTTGGGCGCGGCGATGCCGTCGACGGTGCACGAGCTTCGTTTGGCTTTGATCACGACGATCGTGCCATTCGATACCGAGCGTGTGCGAGAAGGTGCGCGGGATGCGGCTGTTTGGCTGAATGCCGCGGCTGTTGAGAGCACGGTGCTCACGCCTGTGCGGTTTCTCCTGAGCGAGCAGCGGTTGGACGAGGCGCTGGGGTTGATCGAAGGGCTTTCTGAGGAGTTTGAGCTTCGGGAGACCGTGAGTGTGGATCTCTGGGTGCGGTTGATCGTGAATCGTGGAGGCGCCGCGAACCTGCGTTTGTTGCTCACGCGCGTGCGGTCCGACGAAGCGTTGCGCGGCGTGTTCAGCGAGGCAACGACGGGGTCGAGCAACACGCTGACCGGCGAGGCCTTGCGAGCGGAGATCGCGTTCCAGGTTGGCACGGCCCACGCGTCTCTTGGTCGCGAGGCCGACGCGCTGGGCGATTATGAGCTTGGGCTGGAGTATGACCCGCGGCATCCGTGGTGCGCGAACAACCTTGGGTATTCCATGCTTGAGCAGGGACGCGAGATCGAGCGGGCGGAGCGGCTGATCGAGATTGCGTTTGAGCAGTTGCCGGATGATGACAGCATCATGGATTCGCTCGGGTGGGCACGATACCTGCGCGGCGTGCAGTTCGATGAGCCGGGATTGGATGGCCAGCCGCCGCGGTTGGGTGCGGTGACGTTGCTCGAGCGAGCGGTGGAGTTGGGTGGCGAGAGTGTCGGGGGCGTTGTGCTCGATCACCTGGGCGACGCCCTTTGGCGGGCTGGGGACCATGTGCGGGCCGTCTCGATCTGGCGACGTGGGATCGGACAAGCCGAGGATCGGCGGGCGGAGATTGTCCGCCAGCTTGGCGCAGAGCATCCCGCGGCGGTGGAGTTGCAGGAGTTGATTGGATCGCTGAGAGGGAAGCTCGACGCGAGTGATGCGGGGACCGAGCCGGCAGTTGCGCCCCTGGCGCGGTGACGGAGAGGCTGAATTGGCAGAAACGAATGCCAACAGCTGATCGAAGAGAAGCAGACAGACGGAGATCAGGACATGGCCGGGCATAGCAAGTGGGCGAACATCCGCCATCGCAAGGATCGTCAGGACCAGAAGAAGGGCAAGATGTGGTCCAAGTGCTCCAAGGCGATCTTGGCCGCGGCACGGGCGGGCGGGCCCGACCCTGAGACGAATCTCGCGCTGCGCTATGCGATCGACGAAGCGAAGTACGAGAACATGCCCAAGGACACGATCCAACGGGCGGTGGACAAGGGTGCCGGCGCGGGCGCGGGCGAGGACTGGGCCGAGGTGACGTACGAGGGCTATGGCCCAAAGGGCGTTGCGATCATCGTCGACACGCTCACCGACAACAAGACGCGCACGTTCAACGATGTGCGGATGATCTTCAACAAGAACGGCGGTAACCTGGGCAATCCCGGTTGCGTCGCGTTCATGTTCCAGACCAAGGGCCAGATGCTGATCGATGCGAAGAAGGTCGAGGAAGACGCGATCATGACCGCAGCCATCGAAGCCGGGGCCGAGGACGTGCAGGCACCGGAGGGTGACGATGGCGCGTGGACGGTCGTGACCGATCCGACGGAGTTTCACCAGGTGAAAGAAGCGCTCGTCGCCGCGGGAATCGAGATTGGCGCAAGCGAGATCGCCAAGATCCCCGACAACACCGTCGAGCTTCGCGGCGAGGACGCGAGCAAGCTCTTGAATCTCGTGGATCTC
>JAJDDL010000370.1 GCA_029260335.1 Phycisphaerales bacterium
CGTTTCGCGCTGAGCGATTACAACTACATGAAACCCAAGGACGTCCTGAGGATTCAGCGCGAAAAAGAAGGCGCCGGCGCGCATGCCAACGATCTCAACGAGATCTACGAGTACCCCGGCGGATTCTCCACCGAGGGCGAGGGCAAGCAGGTCGCCCAGGTGCGCATGGACGAGCGGCAGGCGCTGTACGAGATCGTGCGGGGCCACACCGATCATCGGGGGTTCGCGGTGGGTTATCGTTTCGGCGCGAAGTGCCCCAAGGAGACCGCCCAGCAGTTCGCCAAGGATCCCACGGGTGAGTATCTCGTGATCGAAGCTGAGTACGAGATCGTGAATCCCGACGCCGAGTCATTCGAAGAGCCCGGCCCCGAGGGCGACTTCAAGTGCCGGTTCGTTGCAATCCCCGCCGGGATTCCGTTTCGTCTTGATCGGATCACGCCCAGACCCATCGTCGAGGGCCCGCAAACGGCGGTCGTCGTGGGCAAGGCCGGTGACGAGGTCCATTCGGACGAACTCGCCCGCGTCCGCGTGCAGTTCCATTGGGATCGCGACGGGCAATACGACGAGAAGGCCTCAATCTGGGTGCGTGTCTCCCAGGCGATCGCGGGCAAGGGCTGGGGGCATCAGTACACGCCCAGGGTCGGCCAAGAGGTGATAGTCAGCTTCCTGGAGGGCGATCCAGATCGGCCGATCGTGACCGGGCGTGTGTACAACGAGCAGAACAAGCCGCCCTACGACCAGGGCAAGCTCCCGACCATCAGCACGATGAAGTCCAACTCGTCCAAGGGCGGCGGCGGCTTCAACGAGTTCCGCTTTGACGACAAGAAAGGCGAAGAGCAGGTCTTCATGCACGCGCAGAAGAACTACGACCAGCGTGTGCTCAACGACCGGTTTGAGTTCATCGGGCATGATCGCCACCTCATCACCAAGAACGACAAGCACGAGCACGTCGAGAATGATCGGCACGAGAAGGTCGACCGACACCACCAAGAAGAAGTCGGCAAGGACCGAAACGTGAAGGTGGGAGGCAAGGAGGCGATCAGCATCGCCGCGGCTCACTCCGAGACCGTTGGCGGCGATGTGATCCAGGTCTACAAGAAGAACCAATCCACCGAAGTCACCGACGATCTGTATATCAAGGCCGACAACATCTGCATCGAGGCGATGACCAATATCACGATCAAGGTCGGCCAGTCCTACATTGCTATCGAGAGCGGCGGGATCAAGATCGGGACCACCGGAAACATCGAGCTTGACGCCAAGGGCAATATCACCAGCAAGTCAATGGGCAACACGAAGATCGACGCGATGGGCACCGGCACGCTCAAGTCCATGGGCCCGCTGACAGTCGAGGGTACGGCGCCAACGACGGTGAAGAGCGCCGCGATCTTGACGCTTCAGGGTGCACTGATCAAGATCAACTGAGTCTCGATGCGCAAAGGAGCACAGAGATGCCGTCACCAAAGAGTGGCAAAGCGGGCAAGGCAATCAACCCGGCAAAGCCGACGGTGGCACTGGAAGCAGACGTTGCCGATCCGGGCGAGATCGCCGAGCTCAAGAGCCAGCAGACGCAGTCCAAGGAGGGCAAGTACGGCTCCGAAGAGGTCAAGCCCCACAAGGAAGAAGAGACCGACGAGGAACTGCACTGGATCGAGATCGAACTGGTGGGCGAGGACGACGAGCCAATCTCAGGCGAGAAGTACAAGATCACGCTCCCCGACGGCTCGGTCGCCAGTGGTACCCTCGACCAGAAGGGCTGTGCACGTGTAGAGGGAATCAAGGACGCGGGGGACTGTCAGATCACCTTCCCTGATCTGGACAAAGAAGCCTGGGAGCCGGCATGACACTTCGCGACGCGACATGCAGCGCGAGGCCCGGCAGCAAGTGAGAGAATGCGATGAGCGATGCAACTGACGACCATGACGAAGTAGTTGGTGAAGACGGCCTGTCAGGCGAGGAAGACCAGGTCGACGATCAGGACGACGAGGACGATCCGATCGATTCGACGCCGCCCGCCCCCCGTGATGAGAAGCACGCGACGATGGTCGCGTTCGTGGCCCGTCGCAAACTCAATACCATCGACACCAAGCCCGGCGGCTACGCTTGGTTCAGCGCATAGCGGAGCTTCCTTTGGCCTACCCCGAGGAACACGGAATCTCGTTCACCGACCATGAGTCGATCCGCATCGTCGAGATCGCCGGGCTCTTGCCCACCCATGCGACGAAGAACTTCGCGAATCGCACCGAGGGGCAGATTCGCAAAGTCCTGATCCACCACCACGCGGGAGCCGCCAAGTCCACCGTGGAAAAACGGGCCGACGGCATTCCAAAGTCCTGCTGGTCTACCGCGCAGTTCTTTGTCCGCGCAGATGACCCCGCCAAGGCCGGCACCCAAGGCAGAAACTGGGCCGGGTACGCCTACCACTACGACATCGGTTATGGCGAGGACCGCTCGGCGGGCAAGGACCTTGTCTTCCAAACACAGTTGCCCACCAAGATCGGTTTCCATACCGGAGCGGGTCAGAACGAGATGGGCATCAGCATCTCCCACATGGGCTACATGCGCCACCTCGATGCCCCCACCGGCGCGAGCTATAGCCCAAACGACGGCAAGCCCCACGAGGCCCAGAAGCGAGCTCTGCCTTTGCTCGTGGACTACTTGCAAGACAAGTACGCGATCTCCGATCTGCACGTCCAGGGTCATTTTCAGCACAAGAAGCCGGCCTGCCCGGGCTGGGATATCGAGTATTGGCTCATGAAACGCGAGCTGCGCTCGGCGGGCCTGCGTCAGGCCTTCTGCTGGCCCATCGCGCCGGGTTCCAAAGACGAACCCACGTTCTTGCGTCACACATCGGGCGCCGCCCAAGACGCGGCCAAGCTGATCGCCGCCAACAAGGCAGGGGGCACCGGCTTCTTCCCCTTCGGCCGTCGATTCCTCTGGCACGACGGCATCCACTTGTTCCCAGATTCAGGCGAGGGCGCAAACGTCTACGCCGTGCGCGATGGCTGGGTCATCGGCGCACGGCTTAACAAGAACGTCGTGCTCGATGGCAAGGACTACGGCAGCGCCTCGTTCGTCCTGGTCATGCACGAGGATCCGGGCCTCTATGACCCGCTCGACAAACGGACTTCCGGCTCGCGTCGTCGACCGACGCCGTTGGTGTACTTCTCGCTCTACATGCACCTCGGGCCGTTGGATGACACGATCGGATGGGTCGCGATGCTGAAGGAACGCGATCGCGCGCGATACGACCAACTCATGGCGAATCCGGAACTCGGCCGAAATGTCGCGGGCGTTGCGTTGCCAGTTAAGGCGGGCGAGGTGATAGGCAAGGTCGGCAAGCACAACCCGTTCGCGGCTCGCCATCCGGACCTCGATGCGACCGACGAAGCGGTCTTTGAAGCAGAAAAGCACGCCGTCCTGCACTTTGAGATCTTCTTCCGCGATCATCTCGTTAAGCGTTTCGATCCCGACAAGGACCTGCACAAGAAGTACACACTCAAGGACACCGATCGCGACTCGCTCGCAGACGACATCATCCGCAAGCTCGATCGCCTCACCGGTTTCAGCGATGAGTCCGTTGAGGCATTGCGCGAAGCGGTCGAAGCCGCGGCTACCACCGACCCGGGATTCCAGGATCCCTCGGCGTGGACCGTTGCCTTGACAAGCGATTTGCAAGAAGCACTGAGCACCGTCATCGTCGAGCATCGCAGCGAATGGAACGCCGATTGGAATAGTGTCATCAACTCGCAATACAGGCAGTGGGGGCTCTCGACCGCCGAACGAGACCACTTCAAGAATGTCATACGAGAGTTCCAGTGGTGGCGCGAGGTCGTGCGGACCGAGGGTATCCACCGCGCCCGACTCACAGGCTTGTCCGCGAACGCCCGTCCGTTCTATGCCCACCCGCTCCGCCTGCTCTGTTGGTTGGTCGGTCTCAGACGCGAGCTCGACGCCAATATCACCGGCGGTGAAGATGAACACGGCTACCCCAACAGCACCAATATCGACGCGGATCTCTGGATTCTCACGACGATCCGGGCAAACGCCTCAGCGGGCGACACGACCGTCCGCGTCAAGGGCTCCATCGAGGCGACACGCTTCGATGGCGGGTCGTTCCGCATCAAGGGCCACGCCTCTCAGTACCGTATCACCGCCCACAGTGAAATCCTGTCCGGCTCGCGCGTCGATTCCTATGACCTCACCATCAGCCCCGCGCTTGAAAAAGACGTCCGCAAGAATGCGAAGATCAAGCTCGGCAACTACGGCTGGCATTTCGAGCAGAGCTTTGATTGGGACACAGATCTCACAGGAGCGTGAGTTCGCGAATGGCGATCCGAGCAGTTGTGGCAGAGAGAATCCTGCCGATATGTCGAACTGGAGGTGGATTCACAGCGCCTAGGCCGGATTCCCGTGCCTTTCTCCGATGGTGAACCGTCCGCTGCGTGATGGGAGTTTCACGGTGATGCCGGCGAGGAAAACAGGAACTACCAGGATGATGAGGATGATCCAAGCGACTCCGTCCAACGAGATATGCAACGTTCGACCACAGTTGCGCATGCGACACGTTGTACAATCAATACGGTAAACACCAAGCCGATGGCTTTGCTTGGTTACATGACTGGAGAGTTCCTCTTTGGACTACCCCGATACACACGGTCTTTCGTTCACCGATCACGACTCGATCCGGATCGTGGATATCGCGGGGTTGTTGCCCACGCACGCGGTCAAGTCCTTCAAGACTCGCAAGGACTGGGCGATCCGCAAGATCCTGATCCACCAACACGCGGGCGCCGCAAAATCCACCGTGGACAAGCGCGCCGATGGCGTCCCCAAGAGTTGCAAGTCCACCGCCGATTTCATTGTTCGACCAAACGACCCAGCAAAGCCTGGACTGAATGGCAAGAATAATCCCGGCTACGGGTACAACTACGATATCGGCTATGGCGAGGACAAGTCCGCCGGCAAAGACTTGGTGTACCGGACCCAGTTCGCCAACAAGATCTCCTACCACACCGGCTCGGGACAGAACGAGATGGGCATCGCCATCTCGCACATGGGATACATGCGCCACCTCGACGCGCCAACCGGAGCGACCTACAGCCCCAACGATGGCAAGCCGCATGACGCGCAGAAGAGAGTCCTGCCGCAGATCGTGGACTACCTGCAGCAGAAGTACGGCATCTCAGACCTGCACGTCCAAGGCCATTTTCAGCACAGCAAGCCCGCGTGCCCAGGCTGGGATATCGAGTATTGGCTGATGCATCGCGAGCACCGCCCTCGCGTCGCGGGCAAGGGATTCTGCTGGCCGATCGATCTGCCGGCGTTCGCGACTCCGCCATTCCTGGTCGACCCGGCGGATGTGGTCCGGGACGCTCGCCTGCTCGTGGCAAACAACAAACAGGGCGGAACCGGGTTCTTCCCGTTCGGCAGGCGGTTTCTCTGGCATGACGGAGTCCACCTGTTTCCACCAGAGGGCGAGGGCGCAAACGTCTACGCGGTGCGCGATGGCTGGGTCGTTGGCGCACGCGTGGAGAAGAACGTCGTGCTTGACGGCAAGGACTACGGCAGCGCGGCATTCGTGCTTGTCATGCACGAAGATCCGGGGCTGTATGACCCGTTTGACAGCCGGACATACGGCGCAAAGCGCCGCCCCTACCGACCGACCTATCACTCGCTCTCGATGCACCTTATGCCGCTCGATGACACAATCGGCTGGGTTGCAATGCTCAAGGATCGCGACCGGACACGATACGACGAGTTGTTTGACACTCCGGAGGTTGGACGGAATCTCTCGGCGGTCGGATTGCCTGTCAAGGCCGGGGAGATCATCGGCAAGGTGGGGCAGCACAATGCGTTCGCCGCTCGCCATCCGGACTTGGACGCCGCCGACGACAAGGTGTTCGATTCCCAGCGTCACTCGGTCCTGCACTTTGAGATATTCTTCCGCGACAATCTGATCAAGCGGTTTGACCCCGACGACAAACTGCACAAGAACATCACGATCAGTGATGGGGACCGAGATTCCATTGCCGACGACATCGTTCGCAAACTCGAACGGTCGCGCGGATTCAGCGACGCGACCCTGACGCTGTTGGAAACAGCCATCACGGACGCCGACG
>JAJDDL010000038.1 GCA_029260335.1 Phycisphaerales bacterium
CGCAGATGGAATGGGTGGCTTCGAACGGGTCGCCCATCGGCTGCATGACGCCGAGCGTGTCGGGGAAACGCTCCAGGAACTGACGAGCGATTTCTTCTGCTCGGAGATTCTGATCGGGATAGAGGTCATCACCCCCGCCGACAATGACGGGGCAGTCCTCGCTTACGATCTCGCGATACAGCAGATTGATCGACGCCGCCCAGCCTGGGTATTTGTCTTGTACGATTTTCGCGTCACAAGGAACATCGATAGGCACGCGGTCCTGCAAGACCGCCACGCGATAGCCCATCTCTTGCCATGCGGGGACGCAACGAGCGGCATTCTCGGCGCTTGCCGAGGGCATGAGGTACCAAACCTCATGCGCATCAGGTGTTTCTCCGGTTGTGCGAAGGGGTCCAGACACGAGTTGGGGTATCGGCTCCCTTCGATGTGATTATGCAGAACGTGGCGGCCCCAATTGTGCCTGCACGCGCGTGGAAGACCCGATGGCCAAGCTATGCGAGATACAACGCCAGGAGGCGCGAGGTTGGGGTGCGCGAATACGACGGCCGGCGCGATCACGGATCCATGGCGGCAGATCCACCAGGCTCTGGAGACGCTCGCGGCACACGGAGGGCCGCCCGAGGCCGGGTTGCAGGCGGCCGAGGGCTTCGCCGCTCTGGGGCTGCGCGACGCGGCGGCGATCTGGGCGCAATCGGTTGCAGAGCATGTCCGCGCAGAACCCGCGCTGGGGGAGCGATTCATCCATGTCGTCCGGACGATAGAAGGTCTAAAAAACACGGCAATCGACCCAAGCGAGCGCGTGGCCCGTGCGAAAGTGAGCCTCGATACCCATTCCCGTCTGAGGGCGCAACTCAAAGACCACTTTGAGGCTTGGGAGCGGCGTACCCGCTCGATAGCGTGGTTTGCAACCAATGATGGAAACGTCGTGGGGCTCGCGCCGGATCGCCCGCCAACCGATCCGGCTTGGCGTGCTCGGTGCCGAAACGCGATCGGAGCCGCGAAGGCGATTCCGCTCGATCCCAACGAGCCGCGGGCGACGGGCGTGCCGAGCCCCGTCATCTTGCATGGAATGGACGCGCCGTTGGCGCTGCGGCGGATCTGCGAACACTTCGTGCCCCTGGAGTTGGGGGCCCGTGCGCGCATATTTGTCGTTGAGGAAGACCCGACGCAAGTGCTCGATGCGCTCGCGGACGGGCAACTTACCGACGTGCTGGGCGATGAGCGGGTCGAGTTCTTTGTCGGCGCGACCGCCCAAAGGGATCTGGTAGACCATCTCCGGGAGCGGTCCGGTCTTTGGTCCGACTTGCGGTACTACACCGATCGAACTCGCCCGGCCACGCCGCCGATCGCCGGGATGATCCACGAGTTGCTCGATCGCCAGGCGGATGAGTATGCGCAGTTGAAAGCCCAGAACCTCGAACGGTACGCTGGGCGGACCAATGGGCATTGGAGCGATCGGATTCGACATGGTTTGAGTGTGGAAGCGAAGGAGCCGCTTCGCGTCATGCTCATCACCACGAGGTTCAGCACGTACATCCGCCATTCAACGCGAGATATCGCGAACGCGTTCGAGCGATCGGGAGCGACGACGCGAATTCTGATGGAGCCGGATGACAGCAGCGAGCTCACCGGGCTGACAATCGCACGAGCGATCGATGAGTTTTACCCGGACGTGTTCGTTCAGATCAACTACACGCGGGCGCAGATGGGGGCCCTGCTTCCGATCGAACTGCCAGTGATTACCTGGGTGCAGGACGGGATGCCGCATCTGTTTACGGAAAAGGCGGGCGAATCGATCGGCGACGCGGATCTCGTGGTCGGTTCGATCTTCAAGGAGTTTGTAACCAAGCACGGTTATCCAGCGGATCAATGCCTTCGCTTCGGCGTGCCGGCATCGTGTGCCAAGTTCCGATCAGGCCGGCATGCCGCGCTCGAGTTCGATGTGATCGCCGCGACCAACCACAGCGAATGCCCAATGCGCATGACCGAGCGGGTCAGCACAGAGTGCGATGCGGCGGGAATGCATAGGGGCTTGGCCCGCACGCTCTGCGAGCACGTAATTCGCGGCGTCGAGTCATGGGATCGCGGCTGGATCGTGTGGGTGCTCCAGGATGCGCTGGACCGCACGCTGGAAGAGCGAGGGCTGCAACTTGAAGACGCCGACAAGCAGGTATTGCTCCGGGATGTGGCGCATCCTCTTGCGAACCGTGTGCTCCGATTCCGAACGCTCAGTTGGGGGGCAGAACTCGCTCGCGAACACGGTCTGCGGTTCAAGCTCTTCGGGCGAGGCTGGGAAGAGAACCCGGAGATGAGAGAGTTCGCGGGTGGGCCCTTGGATCATGGCGACCAGCTTCGCGAGGCCTACGCGTCTAGTGCAGTCACCCTGCACGCGAGTTCCGCGTGGATGATGCACCAGCGCTTATACGAGAGTGCGCTCGCGGGTGGGCTGCCTGCGGCGCTGCTTCGACCAGAAGACAGTGCGCATGCGCTGCGCCCGGCTCGGGCGTATCTCTGCGAGGAAGGGATCGAGGCGACCGTCTGCCGGGTGCGGGACCGGGCACATTGTGTCACAGCGAGCGAGCACCTGCACGCGGCGTGTGCGCTGAGACTTGCGCAGCGGCTGGATATTGGCCAGGGCAGGGAGTGCCGGGTAAGTTTTGTGTCCGATGATGTGCTGCAGGACGGGCTCATACCGATCGGTGCGGGCGACTCGGCACCGGTCCCAAATATTCGCGAGCTACCTTCGAAGCTTGAGCAGCTTCGGCTGATCGAAGCGCTGTCGAGTTCGATGTTCTCATGCAAGGCCTCGCTCGGCGCTGTCATCGAGCGAGCTCGGCACGACGGGAAGTGGCGCGAGGAAAGGTCGCGTTGGATCGCGAACATCGCCGAACGCTCGTTCAGCTATGAATCGACCGTGCCGGAAATGATGGAAGTGTTCGCGGATCGTCTCGCCGTGGGCACAGGGACTCCCTTGAGCAGAGAATCCAGCGTTGCCCGCGTCGCGTGAGAGAACTGTGCTCTACTTGCGAACGCGATACACGCCTGAGGCACGGATCGTGAACACCTGTTCATTGGGGCGGGGCCCGACCGTGCCAACAACCACGACCTCGTCGAGTTCCGCAAAGCCGTGAGCCTTGGGAAGTTCGGTGCTGGCGACGCCGTCGGCATCCACGATCTGGATCGTCGCGGAGTTTGCGGCGATCTCTTCCTGCGGGGCGCAGCAGTAGTCCCAGGGCGTCTGGCAATGATCGTCTTCGGACACGCAGAGGTTTTCCAAAGCCGGGTCGATCAGGCGGAGGACCGGGCTGTCGTCGTTCAGCGGCTGCTTGGTGCCGCCGATGAGTCCACGAAGTACCACCTTGTCACCCTCGACGGCGGAGGCCTTCAGATCGGTGATGCTCCGTGCCTCACCCGGCTCGGTCGTGAGAACCCACGCGGGCCCGGTCTCTGCCTTGCTCACGGGCTCGGGCTCGCTCTTGGAGCACCCGCCCAACGTCAGGGTCATGATGGCGAGACTTGAAAGCGTGGCGGTTGCGAAACGTGACATGGGAACTCCTTGATGATTTCCTCAGAATGACCTTAGCGCCTCGGTGATCGGGAGGCGGAGACAGCGGATTGCGGGCGGTATCGCTCCGATGAAGCCAACGACGAGCCCGCCGAGAATACCGATGAGCAGGACCGGGGCGTCCACGGTCAAGGCGAAGGCGCCCATCGAGAACCTCACCGCAAGCCCATCGAGAAGCAAAACGCCCAGGACAGCTCCAATGAGCGCGCCGCACGCAGCCGCGAAGACTGACTCCTCGATGAGGTTTGCGATGATCGCGATGCGGGTGAAGCCGAGCGATTGGAGCATGCCGACCTCCCGGACGCGGGAGGCGAAGGCGGCGTACATCGTGTTGAGGCCCCCAAGCACTCCGCCTGAGGCGATGAGAAGCGCAGTCACCATCACCATGACACGGATGGGGCCGTAGAACGCGGCGATGGACGCGTAGTAATCGCGCTCGCGCATGGCGGTAATCTCAAGGTCGAGCCGGCTCTTGGCAAAGAAGTCGGCGTCGGCAAACGTCGCGTCTTCAAGCGTCGCGATGACGCATGAGACCGACGCCTCACGGTTGGTCGCGATCTGCAGATCGGTCAGCGGGATCCAGATCTCGGCATTCATCACTGTGTGTGGCGCGCTGAATCGGCCGGTGATGGTCCAATTACGATTGTCGAAGTGCAGGGTGTTGCCGATGTCGAGCAGATCCTCTGGGAGCCCAAGGCGTGTCGCGGCGAGTTGGCCGACCATGATCTCGTCGAGACCTGACCGGGGCGGGTGCCCTTCGATGACCTCGACCTCGGGGTGAACGAGCAACGCAACAGGGCGCACGCCGCGCATGATCGCGACATGATCGTCCGGGCTCTCTGCGCTGAGCCGGACCGGCAGCGCCGCGTGGATCTCGGGCGATGCGTAGATCACGCCCGCGCGCTCCATGAGCCCGGGAATACTGGCGGCTGTGATACTCTCGACCGAAGCGCTGATTTGCGATCGCTCGACGCCTTCTTCGCTCCCGGCACCCAGGAACATCACGTTCTCATGCAGGCCGGCATCTTGCTTCAAGGTAAGTTGCATCCCGCGGACGAATCCGCCCGACGCGATCACCAGGAGCACGACGAGCGAGGAGCCGACGAGCGATGCGCCCAGGCGCACGCCGCTTCGCCCGAGGTTTCTGAACGCATAGTGGAATGGAAGCTGTCGCATCAAACTCCTCAGGCGGCCCGGAAGCACTCGGTGATTTCTCGGCGCGAGGCCTGCCATGCGGGGACGAGCCCGGCGAGCACGCCGATGAGCCCGCAAATCCCAAGGCCCCAGGCAAGCAAAGCCGCGTCGGCGACGATCGGAATCGAGGTACCTTCGACCGACAAGGCAAAGTTGCCATACCGAGCGACAGCAACGGCTGCAGCAGCGCCCACTCCGCCGCCGAGCAGTGCGAGCACGACCCCTTCGGACACGATCAGCCCCGCGACCAGCCGCCCTGAGTATCCCAGCGTCTGCAGCACCGCGTGTTCTGCCACGCGACTCTGCACGCCCAGGATGATGGAGTTTGCCACGAGCGCAAGCACCGCCGCGAGGCAACCGAGCCCGAGCCATCGAGCGAACCCGACGAGCTCCACGATGTCTTCAGCAATGCGCCCGATGAACGCCTTCTCATCGAACGTCGCCGTCGGTTCCTGGGCCGTGCGGAAGGTCTCGTCGATGTCGCCTGCGACGCGTGCAAGCATCGACGCGTCCTGCACCTTGACATTGAACTGCGTGACAATGCCGAGTTGATCTCGCCCGGCGAGTTGCACGAACTCCAGAGCCGTGTACGCGACATTCTGATCCTGGAGATCGTCCGAACGGAGAACGCCCGCGACATACGCGGTGATGCCGGCGGCGTCGAAGGTCATCCCGGGGCGCAGGCCCCGCCTATTTGCGAGTGTCTCGCCCAGGAGGGCGGCATCGGTGCGGCGCTTCCAGTCCTCCGCCGACCCGGCGATAATCCGGATCGAGTCTCCCCGTTCTGTGAGGAACTCGTCCTTGGGCACGCCTCGGAAGGTGACCACATCGAGGCTTGTCCGGCAGTTGGAAACGACGATCTTCATGGGCGTTGCGCTGACGACGCCATCGACTGACTCGATACGACTCTGATAGTCCTGCGGCAACAGGCTCGTCGCCGGGCAATAGCGGTCTTCGCGATAGACCACGAGCGTGGTGTCATTGGCGGTCGCCGTCGTTGCCGCCGTGACGCCCTTGTTCATCGCCTGGACAGCCGTGAAGAGGAACATCGCGATGCCGATACCGGCAATCGTCAAGAGCGAGCGGATGCGGTGCCGCGCGACTTGCTTGAACACGTATGGAACCCATCGAAGCGGATTCATGTGGACACCTCTTCGAGCATCTGCGCCCCGACGAGCCGCCCCTTGTCGAGATGGAGCGTGCGCGACGCGTACTCGGTCGTTCTTGGGTCGTGGGTCACCATGATGATGGTCTTGCCGAGTTCCTGGTTGAGTTCTTGGAGCAAGGTCATCACGGCGTGGGCCGAGGCCTTGTCAAGATCGCCCGTCGGCTCGTCGGCCACGATGATCGATGGATCGGTCACGATCGCGCGGGCGATGGCGACGCGCTGTTCCTGGCCGCCGGAGAGTTGGCGGGGGAAGTGGTCGGCGCGATCGGCGATGCCGACGCGATCGAGCGCGGTCAGAATCCGCTCGTGACGTTCGCGCCGAGAGCCCGAATGGAGCAGCAATGGCAGTTCGACATTCTCATAGGCCGTGAGCACAGGCACCAGGTTGTAGAGCTGGAAGACATAGCCGATGTGCTTGGACCGCCACGCCGCGAGTCGATTGCGGCTGAGGGTTCCGATGTCGACGCCCTCGATAATCAAGGATCCGCTCGTCGGCGAATCGATTCCGGCAATGAGGTTGAGCAGGGTTGTCTTGCCGCTCCCGCTCGGACCCATCAGGGCCAGGAAATCCCGGCTTGGGACGTCGAGATCAAGCTCATCGAGCGGCCGGATCGTCGTCTCGCCCTTGCGATACTCGCGTGTCAGCTTTCGGCATTGGATCATGGTCATGGCGATGTCCCCTCGTCGTCTGATGGGCCGAACACGACGCGCTCACCCTCACGCGGCCGCTCGATGTCGACCGCGAGCAGAGACCCGGGCTGGAGATCTCCCGCGACCGTGAGCCATCCCTCTGATTCGCCCGCGACGTTGACAGATCTCGAAGCGAGCACGCCCCGTCCGTTTCGGCGGTCGGTGATGACCCACACCCGATCCGAGCCATCTGTGTTGTCGATCGCGTGGGCGGGGATGAGCACGCGAGTCCCGCTCTTGCTTTGCTCAGAAGTTTGTCGACCGTCGGCTCGCGTCGGGAGGAACTTCACGCGCGTGAGCATCTCAGGACGCAAGATGGGTGCAGGGTCGAGGACCTTGACCTTTACTTGCAGGGTGTTCTTCTGCAGATCGGCCTCGTGAGTCGTCCGGAGTACTTCACCCTTGAAAACACGATCCGGCAGCACGTCGACCACAACTTCGCACGCCTGGCCGACCGAGATATGCGAGGCATCCGCCAACGGTACATCCACACGCACTTGGAGCGACTCGGGGTCATACAGATGCATGAGTTGAGCTGAGTAAGGCGAGTCCATCATGCGAATCACCTTGTCGCCCGGCACCTTCAGTCTTCTTTGCACGTAGCCTGAAATCGGTGCGCGGATCACCATGCGTTTGAGCTCCAGTGCCGCTTCGTCGCGCAACGCAAGAACCCGCGAGACCATAGCTTCTGCGCTCGATTCTGCCGCGGCGGCGGCGTCGACGCGGAGCGTGTCCTCAATGCGCAGTTCGAGATGGCGTTCTGCCGCGTGCACGTCCGCGGCGAGCCGCCGGATTCGTGCCGCGAGAATGGGCTCGCGCGCTTGCAAGGCATCGTGTTCTGCCTGCTGAGCCGCGGCCCTCTGAGTCGCATTGATGCTCTCCAGCTCGTTGGTAGCGCCTCGCTCTTCCGATCGCCGGACGAATGCCGCTTCCTCGTTCAGTCGGATCAGAGTCGCATGGGCCGATGCAACAAGCGATGGCAACTGTGCGAGCTCCGCCTCGCTCTCGACAAGCGCGGCCTTGCCCGCTTCCA
>JAJDDL010000371.1 GCA_029260335.1 Phycisphaerales bacterium
CGCTCATGGACGTATCTGGACTTGTCATCTATCTCGCGACCGCGTCGCTCATCATGAGCACCGTTACGATCTAAGTCACTGAATCCTACTGCGCGGTCGACATGAACCGAGCAAGGACATCCCGCGCCGCCTGCAGATCCCGACGATCGATCATCTCGGTCACGGTGTGGATATAGCGGGTGCCGACGGTGATGCCGACGGCCTTTGCGCCCGCCGCGGCTTGCTGCGCCGCCGCTCCATCCTGCCCCCCCCGACCCAGAATCGATCGCTGGTACGGAATCTCGTGCTGCTGAGCGATCGACTCGACCTGCGCCACAAGATTGTGATCGGAGATGAATGACGAGTCCTTGATGTGCAGCGCGAACCCCTCGCCGTGAGTCGTCACGCGCTCGTTCTCGGGCACGCCCGGCGTGTCGCACGCGAGCGTCACGTCGATGCCAAAGCCGATGTCGGGCTTGACGGCGTACGCGCTCGTCTTGGCGCCCCTGAGTCCGACCTCTTCCTGCACCGTGAACGACACGATGATCTCACAGTTGTGCTTGCCACCGAGGTTGTCGAGCTCGCGGACCGCTTCGATCCCGAGCCAACACGCGACACGATTGTCCAATGCCTTGGAGACGATCTTGCCGCCAACCTCGATGAGCGGCTCGTCCATAACGACGTAATCGCCGACCTTGATCTGGGCCTTGGCCTCCTCGGGCGTGAGCCCCAGATCGACAAAGAACTCCTTGACCTCGGGCACCTTCTTCTTGTCCTCTTCGGAGGCGATGTGCACCGGTCGCCCGCCCGGATTCATCACGCCCTTCAAGTCGCCCGAACCGGTGACGACCATGACGCGACGGCTGAACAGATTTCGTGTGTCGAACCCCCCCGCCGCGTCGATCCAGATGAAGCCCTTGTCATCGATGTAGTTGACATAGAACCCGATCTCGTCCATGTGGCAGAGCAGCATGACCTTTTTGGCATCGCCCGACCCGCCGGGCCTTGGCCCGCGACGGCAGATCAGGCTGCCCATCGGGTCGGTCTCGATGCTCTCAAAGAGCCCCTCCACCTCGGTCGTAATCAGATCGCGGACACGTTCCTCGCGTCCGGGGACGCCGGGGGTCTCACACAAACGCTTGAGCAGGTCAATATTCAACGGAAGTCTCCCACGGGGCCGCTTGGATAGTCCCAAGCTCCCTCGCCTGGAGCGTAGGATCCAACTCGCTCATTCGTCCGATCCGCCGGAGCCAAGATGATTCGCCAGTCGCCTCTCAGAGACAACCTTGCAGACCTCGGCGGGATGCTCGAGCCCTACGGCGAAGGCGGCCCGGATCTGTGCCAGGCACTAGGACCGATCGAACTGGAGTACGCCGCTATTCGCACCGGATGCGCCGTCTTTGATGAGGTCAACCGCACATATATCGAGGTCCGCGGCTCGGATCGCCTGGAATACCTCAACCGCATGCTCACCCAGGAGTTGCAAGGCATTGAGGTGGGCGAGATCCGTGAGAGCTTCTGGCTGAATCGCAAGGGCCGGATCGACGCAGACCTGCGCGTCCTGGAACTGGGCGAGCGGATGCTGCTCGAAGTGGATATCCACGCGGCCAGCCGCACGGTCGAGACCCTTGGCGAGTTCGTCTTCGCTGAAGATGTCTCCATTCAAGACGCCAACCTGTTCAAGCTCAGCCTGCATGGCCCCAAGGCCATACAGACGCTCGCACGCATCCTACCTGTCACAGAAGACGAGCTGCGCACACTCGGGCACAACCGATCCATCGAGACCCACCTCGATAAAAATCCACTCATACTTGCTGGTGATCGGCTGACAGGCGAGACAACCATCGCGTGCATCACCTCGCCAGAAGTCATGAGCGAACTCTTCGGCCTGCTTTGCGATCCGGATAGCGAGGAACGCACCTGCCGAGCCGTGGGCTGGCAAGCGCTGAATATCGCCCGGATCGAATCCGGCAATCCAATGTACATGCTCGTTTTGGGGCCACTATCGCTGCCGGCAGTAACAGGCAAGCTGGACCGCCGGGTCTCATTCTCCAAGGGCTGTTACTTGGGCCAGGAAATTGTCGCGCGCATGAACTCGCTCGGCAATCCAAAGAAGACTCTCGTTGCCCTGCGCCTGACAGATGACCCCTCAGACACCGCAGCGCAGACCATACCTGAGATCCCCGAAACCGGCGCGATCGTCCGCGCTCCCGACACCGAGAAAGACATTGGCGCCATCACCAGCGCAACGCTCAGCCCCATGCTCGGCCGATCACCCGTCGCGTTTGCGATGGTGCGATGGGGCCATCACGAGCCGGGCACGACGCTCTCGGTTCGCAGCGATGAACGGTGGATGAACGCGCGCGTGCAGGAATCGCTGACGTTTTGGAAGCCGTAGCGCACCGGAAGCATTTCACGCAACGACGCCGATACAAGTGTCAACAGTTCCGTACTACGAGCAACCCAAGCGGCTTAGCCACCACCCGGCGCGGGCGGTATCGGCAAGCCGTCGGCAGCCGCGTCGACGGTCACCTCGTATTGCAAGATGTCCATCTCGACGAGCACACGCTCGGTGATATCGTCGCCCTCGGGCGCGAGCAGCACCGGGCGGGCGAGCAGCTCCTGGATCATCTGGCTTGTATTCAGACTCGACGGGCCCTTGTCGCCCATGAGATCGGAATGATCGAGCTTCGCGGAAATGAGATGGCTAAACCCGAGTTGAGCCGCGACCGCCGAACCCTTCTCCTGGACCGCCAGAAACGCCTCGGTGCTCTGGGTCACCGCAAGCGCCTGGGCATTGACCGATGCCTGCTGACGAAACTCCTGGTACGCCTGAGAATCGGCCTGGATGGCCTGCTGGGTCATCGCGAACTGCGGGTCGCCCTGGACCAGAATCCGAAGCTTGGCCTGGTTCGTCTCGATCCTCGAGCGGATCGCCTGCTCAGTCGCGACGAGTTCGGCGTTCTGTGCATCGCGTGCCGCGACCATTTCCGGTCGTTGCATGTAGACCTGCAAGCATCGGAATAGGTCGATCGTCGCAAGTTTGGCCTCCACCGGGGCCGCGACCGAACTCGACAACTCCGCCCGGGCGCTGCCTTGCCAAGCCATGGACCCCAGGCCCAACGCCAGCATCGCGGCCCCGCCGACAAACCACTTCTTTCCTTGGGTGCTTCCAGCCTGCATCAATAACTCCCTCGCTGGATTCCAGCGTCTAGTTGCTCAAGCTCATACCCGCGAGTGTAGCATCTGGTTCGCTCGATTTTCGGGTCTCAGGCCCGGGAGGCCAGCCATGCGTGACCAACGCCTTGACAAACTCGCCGACGTGCTCGTTCGCTATTCCACGCGCGTGAAGCCAGGGGATCTGGTGGGGATCGCGGGCGATCCCTGTGCCATGCCGATCATCGAGGCCACCTACGAGGCCGTCCTGCGCGCGGGAGGAAACCCCTTCTACAAAGCCCGGTGCGACACGCTTGAAGAGATCAAGTACGCCGTTGCCCAAGACGACCAGCTCGCGCACTTCTCGCCCCTGGACATGGACTACATCAATAGCATTGATGTCCACATCGGATTCTGGGCAGAGACCAACACCCGGTCCCAGTCCGGCATCGATCCCAAGCGGCTCGCCATCGCCCAGCAGGCGTCCAAGCCGTACATGACTCGCTTCCTGGAACGCAACGCGAACAAAGAACTGCGCTGGGTCGGCACGCTCTTTCCCACCCTCGCCAGCGCACAAGATGCAGAGATGAGTCTGCGCGAATACGAAGACTTCGTGTTCCGCGCGGGATTCCTCCACCTCGACGATCCCGCGGCGATGTGGCGCCAGATCGAACAACGCCAAGACAACGTCCGCGCCTGGCTCCAAACCAAAAACGACCTGCACTTTAAGGTGCCGCCCCACGATGGCCACGACGGCACCGACCTGCGCGTCAACGTCGATCCGGCCAAGGCCGTGTGGATCAACTGCGCGGGCGATGAGAACTTCCCCGATGGAGAGGTCTTCACAGCGCCCCAGGGCGTCGAGGGCCACGTCAACTACACGTTCCCCGCGGTCTATCGCGGCAGAGAAGTCGAGGGCGTCCGCCTCGCGTTCAAGGATGGCCGGGTCACCGACGTCTCGGCCCGCAAGAACGAGGTGTTTCTCATCGAGATGCTCGACCAGGACGAGGGCGCACGCAACCTGGGTGTGATCGCCATCGGCACAAACTACGAGATCATTGTC
>JAJDDL010000372.1 GCA_029260335.1 Phycisphaerales bacterium
CGGTGGCGGATCTACGCGTGAACCCGCTCGATCCGATAAGCGGGCACAAGACGGTCAGCTATTGGTCGCGGTTGCGCGAGGTGCAGGCGGCCCATGCCAAGGGCGCGAGTGAGGCGCTTGTTTTTCAGGTGACCAACCACCTTGCAGGCGGAGCGGTGAGCAACGCGTTTGTTGTGAAGGATGGTGGGTTGCTCACTCCCATTGCGCGGGGGGAAGAGGAAGCGGGCGCGATGGCGAGCCCGGTCTTGCCGGGGGTGACAAGGGCAGCAGTCTTGGAGTTCGCCCAGGAAATGTCGTTGTCAGTTGAGAAGCGGATGCTGACGATCGACGATGTGCTCGGGGCTGATGAGGTGTTCTTGACCAACTCGAGTTGGGGCGTGTTGCCAATCGTGGCGGTTGAGGCCTCGGTTGTTGGCTCGGGTGAGGCGGGCGAGTTGACGAAGGCGATACGCGGGCGGTGGCTCGAAGAGCTTCGATAGTCGTCCATACGCGAGCGATGTGCTCAACATGTCGATCGCGAGCCTGCGCCCTACTCGTCAATCCCAAGATCGCGCTTCGTGAACAGGCTCTCGAACTTCACGCCCGCGGCTTCAAAGTTCGCCGTGGCTCCCTCTTCGCGGTCGATCGTGCAGATCACACACACGACCTCGGCGCCCAACTCACGGAGCACCCCCACCGCTTCGAGCGCTTGGCCTCCGGTCGTTGCGACGTCTTCGAGCATGATGACGCGATCGCCCTTGTTGAGTTCGCCTTCGAGCTGCTTGGCCGTGCCGTAGTCCTTTTTGCTATTACGTATGAACAGGCTTGGCTTGGCGGTCTGGAGGCTTGCGGCGGTGACCAGGGGGATGCCGCCGAGCTCTGCCCCGGCGAGGCGATCCACCGGCCCGGAATCCGCCTCGATTGCGTGAATCCTCTCGGCGAAGAGCCTGCCGACGAGTTCGAGGATCTCGGGCCTTGTGCTGAACCGATATTTGTCGAGGTAGTAGCTGCTCGTGCGACCCGAACGGAGGGTGAACGTGCCGCGCAGAAGCGAGACCTCGGCGATTTTGGCGGCGATGGCGGCAACGGCAGCGGGCTTTTCGGACGTGCTCATGCCATGAGCATAGTGCGGGCAACTGCAAGCGATTTCCTGGCGATGGGCAATCGATGGGCCGAACACGCGTTGAGCAAGGCGTATCGTCCTTGGTGGGACCTTATTTGGATCGGGAGATCGCGATGAATCGTTTGGCGTTGGGTGTGGCTGGGTTGGGGTTGTTGGCGAGTGTGAGCCTTGGGCAAGTGTTGTTGCCCCCGCCTGAGAAGCCCGATGGATTCAAGAAGGTACCCCCGCCGCCGAACAAGGCGCACGAGCGTTTGCGTGAAGCCCTTGAGGACATGACCGAGGACAAGATTGGCGATCAAGAGCGCCGTAATGCGGAGCGCGATGCAGAGGCTGCTGCCCGACAGGCGGCGACAAACAAGCTCTATACCTACGAGAGCCTCATGGAGGAGCTCGGGGATATTCCTTTCGAGAGCATGATCTGGCGCGATGAGAACGGCCAGATCGTGGAGTTGGAGCAGCCGCCGCTGATCGCCGCATTCAATCACAATCCACTGATGGACGGCCAGACTCTCGACTTGGCGTTCGCGGTGCTTGCCGATCGTCGTGAGCAGTTGGAGCTCAAGCTCATTGACAACGCGGCTACCGTGAAGATCATCACGTCGGGCGAAATGGAGCGCACCTCCATTGCGGACTTCAACAATGTGCAACGGATGCGGATGCTGCTCCAGCAACTCAATCTGCCGATGAACATGCTCAACGACATGGGCACGCGCGGCGTGATCGATCAGCGCCAGGCGTTCATGAACACGCTCATCGAGAAGGAATACAACAACGCGATGCGCGAGCAGCTCAGCCAAGGGCATGAGGGCGCGGCGCTCATAGAGGTGATGCTTGTGCCTATGTTGCGCACCCAGGCGTATGAGCCGCTCTACGTGTTGGAAGAGGTGCTGCTCGATATCTCAGGCCAGCTCGACGCGGTTGCGCCTCGCTTGAATCTGCGCGAGGATCAGCAAAGGGCCGCGCAGGCGGCGATCGCGGGACTCGCATCGACCGAAGCGCGCGGCGAACGGCTCAAGCTCATGAATGGTTTTGTTGGTCAGCTCGATGTCGAGCAGATCAAGGAGTTCTTGAAGCTCGCGGCGGGCTGAGATTCACTGGCCGTCTTCGGCTTCGACCGCCATCTCCGTTGGCTCTGGATCCTCGACGGGAGCCTCTTGGGGGATCCGCAGCGCGTTGAGGGCAGGCAATGGCACCGTGCCTGGCATCCATGCCTCGAAGTCCTCGACTCGCCAGCCTTCGAGATCACTGCGCAGGGTGATCGTGATGCACTGATAAGGCGCGTGGAATCGGTTGTCGTTCTCATCGAGGGGGCGGTGGACGTCGACATCGGCGGTGCCGCCGCGGATGCGCATGACGCCGACGCGGTAGATGGGCAGTTGTTCGGTGCCGTCGACGACCGGCGAAACACCCTCGCCGAGGGATGCGAGGATTTCGTCATGGGTCGCCTTGGTCAGGCCCCTGGGCAAGCTCACCGCGACCGTTCGATCGCTGGTCGGAGCCAGGACACTCAGCCGGGCTTCTTCCTCGCTCAGCTCCGGGGGCATTCGCTCGATCGCGAACGCGAGGCTTCGGCTGAGCACAGCGCGCACTGCCGGGGCATTGAGGGTGCTGTCACCCAGCCGATCGCCCTCGGCGGGGTCGTAGGAGGTGTACCCCACGCACCCTGCGAACATGGGCAGGAGCGCGAGGGCGGCAAGGCGACGCATATTTGATCTTGGCATAGCTGACTCCACATCCGTGCGGACTGCGAACAGTCTAGCGGCGTGGGTTCGGAAATGCCGGGCAGGTCGCCCAACCCGCTACGATCGACAGGGAGCGACATGGGTAGAACTTCACGAGTTGTGGTCGGCATTTCCGGAGCCTCGGGCGCCGCGTACGCCCTTCGTCTGGTCCAGATGCTGCTCCTGAGCGACCACGAGGTCCATCTGGTCGTCAGTGAGTACGGCAAGCGGCTTCTCAGCGACGAAGCCTCGATCTCGCGGATTTCCCGAGAGACGATCGCGCCCAACGTCGTGGGCGGCGAGCTGGTCGTGCACCCCAACAAGGACGTCGGGGCCGTCATCGCCTCGGGCAGCTTCCTGCACGACGGCATGGTCGTGATGCCCTGCTCAAGCACGAGCCTCGGGGCGATCGCGAGCGGGTCGGGCTCGAACCTGCTCACGCGAGCGGCGATGGTGACGCTCAAGGAACGACGCAAGCTGATCGTGTGCCATCGCGAGACGCCGTTGAGCCTGATCGATATCGACAACATGCGTCAGATCACGCTCGCCGGCGGGATCATCTGCCCGACCAATCCGGGGTTCTATCTCGGGCCCGAGCGGGTGGAGGATCTGATCGATTTCATGGTCGGGAAGGTGCTGGATTTGTTGGAGGTCGAGCACGCGCTCGACACGCGATGGAAGGGCGAGGGCGACGAGAAGCTCA
>JAJDDL010000373.1 GCA_029260335.1 Phycisphaerales bacterium
AACAGATCCAGATACCCAAAGAAATCGTCCGCGTCGGTGTCCCCGTCCCCATCAAGATCCGCGCGGCCATCCCCGTTCGCAAACAGGTCCAAGTACGCGAAGAAATCCTCGGCGTCCGCGTCGCCATCGCCATCGAGATCGGCGGCGCAGCCGCGGGTGTTGATGGCATAAGCGGACCCCGCGCGGTCGCCGAGATCATCGTCGCCGATGGCGCCTATGGCGACCACGCCGTTGGCGATGGCGACCGATGTGCCGAGCAGGTCGAACACCTCACCGTCAGAGGCGAGGATCTTGTCGATCGGCTCGCCGTCAGAAGCGTCGTAGAGATAGACCGCCCCGGCATTGAAACCGTTCTCTCGGTCCTGATCGGCTCCGATCGCGACGATGCCGTCGTCGATGGAGATCGAGATCCCGAAGTGGGCGCGGTCATGCCCGTCGCTCGGCACGAGGCTGTCCCCAATCTGCTGACCCGTAGCCGCGTCGAAGAGGTACGCCGCCCCCGAGTGATCGAAGAAGATGCTCTTGGCCCACGCACCGACCGCGACGACTCCGTCGCTCAAGTCGATCGCGGCACCGAGGAAGTCATTCCTGGCGCCGTTGTCTGCCATCAGCTTGTGCAACTGCTCGCCGCTCGCGGCGTCGAAGACGTACGCGGCTCCCGCGTCGAGGTTGGCCTCGTCGTCTCCATGCGCGCCGACCGCGACGAGTCCTCCATCAATGGCGATCGACTCGCCGAACAGATCGATCGGATCGCCATCGTCGGCAAGGAGCTTTTCGAGTTGGCCGAAGGTCGAGACATCGAACAGGTACGCCGAGCCCGAGTCGGACCCCTTGTCATCATCGCGCCACGCGCCGATCGCGACAAGCCCGTCGGCCAAGGCCACGGAGTACCCGAACTCATCGCCCGCTTGACCATCGCTCGGCGTGAGTTTCTCGAGTTGCGTCCCGGTCGAGATAT
The DNA here is from genome assembly GCA_029260335.1 of Phycisphaerales bacterium. GTDB lineage: Bacteria > Planctomycetota > Phycisphaerae > Phycisphaerales > UBA1924 > S146-42. The sequence continues at coordinate 959 of JAJDDL010000373.1, forward strand.
CGAACAAGTAGACCGCACCGGCATTGACGCCATTGTCATCGTCACCAATCGCTCCCACCGCCAAGACGCCGTCGGCGAGCGCCACGGAGAACCCGAACGCATCATTCGCTTGGCCATCGCTCGCCACGAGCTTGGTGAGTTCAGCGCCGGTCACGGCATCGAACAGGTAGACCGAGCCCGAGTTGTTGCCTTTGTCGTCGTCCTTTGGAGCGCCGACCGCGATGACGCCGCCGTCCAATGCTGTCGCCATCCCGAGTTCATCGCCGGCCTCGCCGTCTGATGCCAGGAGCTTGATCTCGGTATCCGCGACCGCAAAGCCAGCCATGCATATCCCAAGGGCCAGCCCCGCAGAATACGTGGCACTGGCGAGCGGCTTCTTCGTAGTTTCGCGATGCATCTTTTTCCCCCAATTGATTCCTCAAGCCCATCCGGCCCGTTTTCAACAGGCACGCAGAGAATTGCGGCCACCTGCGCACTCAGTTGAATGTGCAAGATCGGTGCCACATGCTGTGACCGATCGGTGCCGCTTCTAGAAGGGCATGACTGCCAAACCGTGGCCATGCTTGGCCAAGTGTTGGCAAGTGGCACCGCCCGAAAAGCTGCGCGGCAGCGCTTCCACGCAACAACCCAAACCGCCACTGACCATCGGAATAGTCAGTGGCACGTCGTTGCTTACCCCACCGACTGCGTTGAGATTCTCTGCGCCTTGCTAACCCGGCAGCCCCTTGGTCGCGTCGGTTTTCCGCACGACCACGTCCGGCAGATCGGCGGGGGATCCGGAGGAGGGCACCCATGTCGCCGTACCGCTGCCGGTCCCGCTTCGTACGCGGATTTCCGGGTCGAGCGTGTGCTGGCCCGAGCTATCAGAGATCGTCACCGAGAACTCCAGATCGTCCTCGCCAATCGCGGGGTCCTGGCCGTCGTTGCGGATAAAGGTGTGCACGCGCAGGTTGTTGTAAAGGAAGATGACGGCACCATCGGGGAAGGTCGCGGTGACCGGCTGCACGGCGGAGTTCGTCACGTCCAGCGTGTAGTCCTGTCCGCCCTGCGAAACGACGAGTTGGTCGAACTGGGATTTCCCGTTAAAGCCCACTCCGAGGTTCAGCTGGATCGCTCCGCCGGTGCCGAGTTCGACCGCCGGGCGTCCCTCGGGATGTTCGTACGTGAGAATGCCTTTGGAATCACAGTCGATAGTCATTTCCAGGGTCGCCATGATGCTCTCCTTGGTGGCCACATGACCGGCAGAATGCTCACCACAAGCACAGCCACCGGCATTGGCCAGCATATCTGCGCGGGCTCGCCGCGCGGGTGTTGGTGGAACCTGAGCACGAAACTTGACTACGTGCTAATTCGGCCGCGAACCCTTACACAAAAGTGAGTCGCGCCGTGCAACTCCTTTGCGGCGTTGGACTTGTGCCCGACCCAAAGACGGTGGCTGCGCGGAATCACTCGGCACGTCCTCTCGTCTTTTCGTCACTCATCGACCACCAGTTCGGCAAGTCGGCGCCACCTCCATCGCTCATCCAGTTCCAAGAGCGATGTGACCAGCGGGCGGGCCTCCTCGACACGCCCAAGCCCAATCAGGAGTTCTGCTTCGAGAGCACGCAAGCCGGGCGGCCGCGAGTCGGCTTGGCTCCGAACGATCGCCATCCCTTGCCGATACGACTCGAGCGATTTCTCAGCTTGGCCTGCTCGCTCATGCGAGCGGCCCATCAAGACATGGAAAGTTGCGATCTCCGTGAGCGCGATCTCGCTGTGAGATTCACCCAACTTGTCCACATGGGGCAACAGTTCATTTCCGACAGCAATGGCTTGCTGGGTCGCTCCTTGTGACAAGGACAGTTGCATCTGTTCGATGCCTGTCGCGAGGAGGTTGGTTCGAATCTCCGCGTTGTCGGGCGAGGCACTGACCAAACTCTGCAGGGTTCGCCGACTCGCCCGGAGTTCGGCGTTGGCGCGCTCGAGTTCCCCTCTTTTCCATGCCTCAGCCCCGACGTGCCTTTGAGCGACCGCCAGTTCGCGCTGATACGACGCGTTGCCCGGTTCCAACTCGTACAACTCCGAGGCGAGCTTTTGCATGTGCACCGAAGCCGCCCATGCGCGTTCGTCGGGTGCCGCGTAGCCCTCGGCGGCTTCGCGCAGCAGACGAGCCCGCTGGCTGAGCGTGTAGGAGAGCACCCGCTTGGAGTCGGCGTGATCGGGGCGCAGCGCGAGAACCTCCTTGCGCAACGCCTCGATCTCTTCAGAGGTCTTTAGGGCCTCGCGAAGCTCGCCTGAAACATCCTGGGCGATCATCAGCCATGCGAGCCCGCTTGCCAGGTCCTCCTTGCGATCCGGATCGTCGGGCTCCAACTCGACGACACGGCGTTTGATCTCATACGACGCCTCGAAGTGCCCGCGCGCCCTTTCTTGCTCGCCTAGTTGGCTGTAGACTGCTCCGAGGTTGGTGTGGCCGTAGGCCTCCTCCATGAGCCACTCGGTGTTGCGGTTGTCTAGTTGAACTAGTTGCCTGCCGAGCGCCAGATACTCCTCGAACTCGGCGAGCGCGTTGTCGAGATTCCCGCGATCAAACTCGATGAAACCCAACCAGAAGTGTCCCGCGCCGAGGGCTTTGATTGCCTCGCCGTTGTCGGGCGTGTCTTGGAGCAGGGCCTCCAACAACCGGATCTGATCGAGCAAGGAACGCTCGGCGATATCCATCTGGCCCAGCTCGAAGTAAACCTCGCCTACGAGCAAGAACCCTCGGGCGTAGCGCAGAAGCTCGGCATGGCTCAGGCCCTCGATGCCTCTGCGTTGGTAGTACGCGAGCACGCGATTGGCGGCGTCTTCGAGTATCTCCATGGCACCAAGGCCGACGAGCTTCTCGCGCAAGTCACTCAAGACAAACTCGATCTGATCCTCGGCGTCGTCGCGAGCGTTCACGGCGACCTCTCGCTCGTGGTCCAGATCGATCGTGTACTTAGCGACTCCCACGCCCGCGCCGATGACAACTACTGTCGCAGCCGCCCCCACGGCGTATCGGATCGGCCTGCTGCGGAGCCTTCGTAATCGATGGACTGTCTCGCGCGCAGAGGGCCGCTTGCTCGGCGTGGGGTCGGTGAGTTGGGTAATCAGCCGTCGCAATCCCCGGTCGGAGAGCTTTGCCGGCCGGCGGTAACCTTGGCGGGCATGGTCGAGCACTTGCAGCAACGACTGGGTTGGATCGCGTGCGGGCTCGCCGGTCATGACCTCCTGGAGCATGAGGCCGAAGCAGTACATGTCGCTCGCGCTGGTGGCGGCCGCTCCCGAGGCCTGCTCGGGACTCATATAGAGCGGCGTGCCGATGACGCCGATCTCTTCGGTTTCGAAAACATCCTTGCTCTTTGCCGTTGCGCCAGAAGCACCCAACGCACCGGTAGTGCTTCCAGCCCCGGCGGCGTCCGCTTGGGTTTCTACGGGGCGGGCGATACCGAAGTCGAGCACCATCGCCGCGCCCGAATCGGTCACCATGACGTTCTCGGGTTTGAGATCGCGATGGACGATTCCCGCGGCGTGGGCTGCGATCAGGGCGTCGGCGATCTCCTCACCTACGCGGAGTTTTTCGCGTTTGGCGAGCAGCGACGCGGCCTTGGAGAGCGGTCGCCCGCTTAAGAGTTCGAGCACGATGTAGTCGCCCGATTCGGCCTCGAGGTAGTCATAGATCCGGCAGATATGCGGATGCTCCAGGCTCGACAGCACGCGAGCTTCGCGCAAGAACCGCTCGCGGGCCCCCTCGGTCATTCGTCGATCGGCGCGAACGGATTTCAGCGCGACCTGGCGACCCAATCGCTCGTCCTCGGCAACATAGACCTCGCCCATGCCGCCCTTGCCGAGGAGGTTGACGATGCGGAACTGGCCTATGTGATCGCCTGCGCTGAGCGATTCTCCGGACTGGAGGCCTCCGCCGACGATGGTCGCATCGGGATCGCTTGCACTACTCTGCTCGGTCATGGCGGCAGTGTATCGGGAGGATTACCTCGCTGGACGCATTGAGATCGAGCCTGCCAAGATGTGCGGCGTGTGCGGTCGCGAGCCAGTGAGTTGCGCAGGCGATGCCGGCTCGCCGCTACATGCAAACCTCGCCTCGCGACCATCGGGAAGCTCTGCGATGATGGGCTCTTCATTCTCGCCGACGAGCTCATTTCCAACTAGATTGTATGTTCGCCGGGCTTCGATTCCTTTTCCCGAAAAGGCGTGACGGGCGTTGTGAGAAGCTCGCGGCTCTAGCTCACGGCAAGGGCTGATCGTAGCGGGTGGAGGGGTGGTGCATTCGGCTTGTAGTTGACACAAAAGTGTGTCGCAAGGATGCGTTTGGAGTTGCAAGGCCCGTGCCTTCTGCTGATTGGCGAATTCCCTGAGATCACATGATGGCATCGACCAGCTTGGACGATCGAAGAAATGCCCAATGAGTGTCAGCGGTTTGTGAGCGAGCGCTCCTGCGCTCGAAGAGCAACACCACTTCACGGTGTCCTCATCTCCTCGTGTTGTCCATGGATTCTCAACACACATGCACGCACACTTACCTAAGACATTATCCTCGCAGCCACGCATGCCCCACCCCTTCCAGCCAACGTGCAGGTCATGCCAGGGCGCCAACCTCTCGGCCAACTGGGGCATGCTCGGCTACTACTGGCGGTGTCTGGATTGCGACGTCAATACGCTCATGCCCACCGTTTGCTCGGCGTGCGGCGTGAAGGGGATGAAGGGGCAGACTGTGCGGATTCGGAAGGAGCAGTCTGATTACCTTCGTGCTTGTCAGGCGTGCGGTGTCGAAGAAAGGATCTGGACCGAGCCGCCAACGGATCCATCCAAGGGCTGACAAACCCGGGGTGACAATCCGATGCGGGGCTCGCGACGATCGCTTTGCTAGCCGCAGACTTTGAAGTGAGATGATGAGCGGGGCTTGCCTCCTCGCCTCTGTTTTCCCCTTGGAGATTCCGGGGCTCTGGGCTATTCTCTGGTTCACTCGCGCCCCATCTGAAAGGGAGAACCATGCGTCTTCTATCTGGAATCGCCCTCGCCGCGCTCGGAACAATCTTGACTCCTGCCGCTGCGGATGATCTTCTGCCAGCGGTGCGAGCGTCGATCCACGATGAGCCTAGAGACGATGTGGGCGACTCGTTCAACAACAGCCCATTCGAGGGCCTGCTGCGCGTGCAATCGCATCGGGCCGATCGCGCGATCGCCGAGTATGACCTCTCGGCGTTCGCCGGCGGCAACGTTAACAGCGCCACGATCCACGGCACGATCTTCAACAACAACGCCGGTGGCGATTTTCCACGCGTGTTCGAGTTCGTCATCTACGCGGGCAATGGCCAGGCCGATCTGAGCGATTACCAGATCGACGGCACCGTCGTTGGGGAAGCCTCGTGGGGGGCACCCAGCCCACCGTTGGAGTTCAGCTTTGACATCGCAGACGCCGTCCAGGAAGTTCTCGATTCGGGCGCGACCTTTGTCGGATTTCGCGTGCAGGGGATCTCTGACAATCTCTTCCCCTCGATCCTCGACGAGGCGACGACGCTCTCGATCGAGGCAGATGCGGGGTGCCCGGCCGACATCGATGGCGACGGCGACGCGGACGCGGACGATTTCTTTGCGTTCCTGGATCTGTTTGTGACCTGCGATCCGAACGGTAATTGCGAAGCGGACCGGGACGGGGACAACGACGCGGACGCGGACGACTTCTTCGCGTTCCTCGATGTGTTTGTCAACGGGTGCTGACGGCTGTCAAATCTTGTAGCTGACGGTCAGATCTGCGCCCGCCTCCTCGATTGCTCGTTGCGATTCTTCGCTTGATCGCAAGTGCCGGGATCCGCCGAGGGAGACCCGCAGCGCCGGACGCTTCTTGTTCACGCTGGCCAATACCCACCCGTCCTCGACCATGACTTCGAGTGCCTGGATACAAAAGTTGATCGCCCGATCTGGATCCTCGCCAAGCTGGGCCAGGCCGCGACGGAGATATTCGAACATGTCCTGAGCGTCACTGTGCGCGTTCATGGCTTTGAAGAGTGCGCCGTAGTAGCCGGCCAACTTGAGCTCGCTGCCTCCGCGCTCATAGCTGTCAATCAGCTTGATCTCGCCTGCCATAAGAATGCCCGCGGTCTTCTTTGTCGCGTTGTGGAGGTTGAGCTTGAACGTGTTGAATCCATCGATAATCATCTTCGGGGAGCGTCCCTGGGTATCGAATCGCTCCAGAAGTTGTTTCGCCGAGACGATGTCAAAAGAGCCGAAGGTTGCCATGCCGGACTGCTCGGTGGAGAAGCCACCTTGGCTCAGCCATCGCCAGGCTTGGCGGGGATTGAGCTTGACGCCCGCCTCATCGGCGATGCTCTGGCAGTGCTCGGCGAGGTCGGTGAATCGCCCGTTGGCTGAGTACCAGTACTGCGCGAAGCGGATGTGCTGGCGGATGTTCTGGCGATTGCGGTCGTTGTATCGCTCGCGCAGCCACGCGGGGTCGTGCGTGTCTCGCTCGAGTTCCAAGATGGTGTACGCCAGGTCGCGAGCCGAGCCGTGGGCAAGACTGAGGCCGGCGGCGAGGATCGGATCGGCAAACCCCGCCGACTCACCGGCAAGGAACCAGTTCTCGCCTACGAGCTTGTCGGCCAGATGAGACCAGTCTTTGCAGGACTTGACTTCCTTGCGCTGGGTCGCCTGGGTGAGCAGCGACGCGATCTCGGGCTGGTCGGCGAGGGCTTGCAAGTAAAGATCCTCGGGCGACTTCCCACACGATTTGTAATACTCGGTGGGGCAAACGAATCCGATACTCGTGCGCGTCGGGCTCACGGGGATGAACCAGATCCAGCCGTAGGGCAGGCTCCGGATCTGGATGCGAGTTCCGCCGACGCCGATCTTGACGGCCCACTCGGCGTTGTCCCAATAGTCCCAGGTGGCGATGTTGCGCAGTTCGGTCGGTTCCCATCGCCCGATACCCAGCGCGCGTCGGATCGTTCCGATCACGCCCGAGCCATCGACGTAGTAGCGGCCCTTGACGGTCTCGCCCGAGTGCAAGCGGAGCCCATCGATTCGGTCGCCCGTATGGAGGACCTCCTCGACACGCACGCCCTCGCGGACCTCTGCGCCCATGGCCTTTGCCTGCTTGAGCAGGATGTGGTCGTACTCACCTCGGTCTACCTGAAACGCGGTATGACGGCGTGCGCCGGAGAACTTCGCCGGGCGCGGCTCATCGCGCCATAGCTCGACGGGATAGAAATCCAGGTCCCAGCGGTCAGCGGTCGCGCCCCATGTGAGCGATGCGCCGAGTTTGACGGGAAACCCGGCCTCTTCCATGTGTTCCCAGACGCCCATCTCGTCGAGGATGGGCATGATCGATGGAAGCAGGCTCTCACCCACGTGCTCGCGCGGGAAGACCTCTTTCTCAACAACAAGGACGCTTAGGTCCTGGTTGTATTTCCTTAGCAGCGTCGAGACCGTGGCTCCCACGGGCCCTCCGCCGACAATGACCACGTCGTAGTCCTGTTGATCGTCCATCGCTTTGTTCCGCTCCCCATGGCCCAACCGATCACCACATCGGCGGGCTGACACTATCGGGTGAATCGAGCGCCTTGGACAATCCAAAGTGCGGTCTCAGCCCGCCTGCGTGTTCAGGTGGCTCGGAAGAAACAGGGTAGTAGCAAGAATGTCCCGCGCAGGTGCTATGTGCCAATGAGACATCAAGTAATCTGATTGGAAAGGACTGACCATGACCTCAACTCTGCTGCTCTGCGTCTGGCTGGCCAGTGAGGCTGCTCGATTCTCCGCTGATCACGTCCCGGTTGTTATGGGCCCAAAGCCGCGCCGCCAGTTTGACTTCTGGATTGGCGAGTGGCAGGTCCAGAATCGTAACTTGCTCGAAGACGGCAGCTGGGAAGATCGCACGCGCACCCGTGCTCGCATCACGCCGGTTTGCGGCGGCAATGCGATCCTCGAAGAGTGGGCCGGGCCATTCAACGGCACGTTCATGAACGGGTTCAGTCTGCGTGCCTGGAACGAACAAAGGACCGAGTGGGACCTCGTGCTCTTCTGGACAACCAATGGCAACGGCGGCTTCGGCACTCTCACCGGCAACTTCCGCCATGGCCGGGGCGAGTTCTTCTCGTCCTGGACCGACGACGGCACCGAGATCACTCAACGCTACTCGTTCTCTGATGCGCTGCCGGAGACTGTGCGATGGGACTCGGCGATCACGCGCGATGGCGGCCAGAACTGGCGGACCGATTGGATCATGGAGTTCAGCCGCACGCGAGCGGTTAAGCAAACCACACAGGATCGGCTCTTTGCGGTTGATTGGACAGAGGGCGAGTTGTCACCTCATGATGACGCGCGCACGTTGGATTGGATGCTCGGCGAGTGGACTGGCACGCAAACGCTCATCGACACCGACGGCAGAGAGCAACCTGACAAGCTCGATGCACGGATGCGATGCAAACTGCTCAACAAGGATTGTCTGGTATTGGATCTGCTCGAAACGCGGGAGCCGGGGCAAGCCGATTGGAACGAACAACTCGCGGTGCGCGCGTACGCGTCGCGGGCCGGGCGTTGGGAGTCGTGGCATATCAGCGAGCAGGATCCGACGCTTCGTCGGCGGCAGGTGTCGATCGAGGGTGACATCGCCACTTTTGAACGCGGACTGCCGATGGTGGGCGTGACACATCGCCAGAAGATTACGCGACTGGGTGATGATCGCATCCGGATCGAGCACGCCGAGCGCTTTCAAGGCGCGGGGCCGATGCTGTCGGTGTCGGTCACGTTACTTGAGCGAGCTCGCTAGGACTCGACTAGCACGGGTTGGCGAACGCGTCGAGGTACTCAAAGAAGTCGTCGGCGTCGCAATCGCCGTCTCCATCGAAGTCACAGACGTCCAAGTTTCCGTTTGCAAACGCGTCAAGGAACATGAAGAAGTCGTCGGCATCGGCATCGCCGTCGTTGTCTAGGTCGGCCGGGCACTCCGAGATGATCTCGATGCGGAAAAACGACTCGCCCCCACCAGGCAGCGACTGTGCGTTGCCAAAGAATGTGTAGTTCGCACCGGCGAGGAAGGTCACCTGCTCACTCCCTACGGGATTGTCCAGATCTCCCAGCACGACCACACCAGGGCCCCGGACGTTGACGAAGGAGTCCAACCATGTTCCATCCGGCTCTCCGTCACCTCGAAAATCCCATGAAATCGTCGCTGGAGTGTCCTCGGTTACCTCGAACCTGATGGGAACAAAGTGCAAGACGTAAGCCGGCCAATCACCGGTGTTCACATCCGTGAACGCCGAGATGATTGATGGGCTGCTCCAGGTTCGGGCGTACGTGTCGCCGCTGAGCATGGAAACGTCGTAGAAGTCCGCTTCGATGTAGACGTATTGAAAATCGAAGAACCCGACCCCGATGATGTCCGATTGGCGACCCGTGGTGCCGGTGATGTTGAACTCCTGGGCCCCGGCGATTGTGCTCAGACCCGCGGC
>JAJDDL010000374.1 GCA_029260335.1 Phycisphaerales bacterium
GCGTGCACCACCGAGATCTGTTCACTTCTCTAGCTTGACCAACCGCACCCGCACCTTCGTGCCATATTCCGGCACGCGCTTCGCATTCGCCAACCACTCGGGCTCTTGATACATCGCCTCGTGGCTGATCACCTCAGTGAAGGCGATAGTCTCACCACCGAATGTGGCGAGACCGATCAACGTGCCGGACATATCCGCGTCGTACACCTCAGGCCCGTTGTACGCGACGAACCGGGACCCACCAAAGACAAACGCGGGCCGATCCTGCAGCCCATCGCCGAGCGAACGCGTCCCGGTCACATCAACCACCCACGACAACGGATCAGAAACGACTTCGTTTCCTTCATCGTCCTCATGGACAAATGTCACGCCAACCGCATCCCCCTCGGGTGACACGCCCACGACGCATTGGCCATCCCAACGATACGACCCAGGCTTGCCCGGCTCCAAGCCAACCAACAGCATCGCCGCGTGCACCTCGCTCGGCTTGGCCAAACTCACCACCAACGACTCGTGCTCCAGAGTGTCTGTGATGCACACAACCTGCTCTAGCCACACATCGGGCGTGCGCGGATCATGACAATCGATCGGCACCCACCCATCGAACTCCACGATCCCGAGTGTCTGATCCACCCGCACGTGCGAGAACATCTGCACGATGCCCAGGCTCTCCACAGGCTCATCGGTCGTAGTCTCCGTTTCGGCGACTATCTCTCGATTATCCTTGGGCTCGACCAAGGCGGTCTCGCCCTGTGGCTCGATCCTGGTTTCTTCCTGTTTTTCGGGCGTCGAGCGACATGATACTCCGAACAACAGAGTCGATACGCACAAGAGCGCTACGCAAGTCTTCATCGCTCGATCCAGCCTTTCGCCAGCGCAATGAACGCCTCGCCGCGCTGTTCATAGTTGTCAAACTGATCCCAGGACGCACATCCGGGGCTCAAGAGCACGGTATCGCCCTCGCGAACACGCGACGTGATGACCGCAAACGCCCTCTCCAGCGTACCAGCATGGACCGAGCCAGCGGCAGCCCCCGCGATCTCTTCCCCGGTTGCGCCGATCCCATACAAACCCGCCAAGCTTTCTTTCATCCTCACAATCGGCTCAAGCGAGACCCCCTTGTCATACCCGCCCGCGATCAGATGGATCCGAGACGTATCGCCGACCGCTTGCACCCCAAGCACGCTCGCCTCCGGCGTCGTTGCCTTCGAATCGCAAACAAATCGCACGCCGTCACGCTCTCCCACGACCTGCAGCCGATGAGCCAGGCCCTCAAACGACCGAAGGCTCTGATCGATCGAATCGCGGGACGAGTCACAGACCGCCGAGACCGCCTCGCGAGCCATCGCAGCGTTCAGGTGGTTGTGGTCCCCAAGCATCGCGAGGTCGCGAAGGCCAGCCTCTTCGTCTATTTCACAGCGGCGGGTCGATGCAGTTGGTTCCCAGCCCCGCACATCGGGCCCCAAGACGACGGTCCCGCCGGAAGCCACCATGCCGAGCAGCCGTTTCTTGGACTCGGCGTAATGCTCCAAGTTGCCGTGCCAGTCGAGATGATTCGGCGAAAACGATGTCACCACCCCCACTTGCACCTCAAGCCGCTCGATCCAATGGAGCATGGCGCTACTCAGTTCCAGCACAACCCATTGACCGCTGATAATCTCATGTTCGCATTCGAGCAAACTCCCGCCAAGATTCCCGCCCGCAATCGCCTTCTCGGCCAATCCTCCGAGGGCATGGGCAATCATCGACGCGGTCGTGCTCTTACCCGCCGATCCGGTCACCCCGATGCATCTGGCACCGCGTCTGGCTATCTGATCGATCGCAATCTGAATTTCCGTTGTAACCGCAACCCCGGCATCTCCCGCCGCACGCAAAAACCGATTCTCCCAAGGCCTCGGCACCGCCGGGTTCGCCACCACCAGATCGCATTCCTGAAAATCCTGTTCTCGATGCTCACCCAACCGAAGTGATACCGCGCCATGGCGGATCAACGGCTCCAGACACTGCACCGATTCCTCCAGACTCTCCTCGCTTGCTTGGTCTGTCACCAGAACCCGCGCCCCACGACCCACCAGCCAACGCACAACCCCCACGCCCCCGCCAAACCGCCCGAGCCCCATCACAACAACTCGCTTGCCATCAAGATGAATGCCCGCCGAATCCATATCCCTTCAGTCTCCTCTTGGAAAGCAGTGTCCTAGAGCATCGCAACCGGATCGACATCGATCGCAGTTTGCGCATCACTCTTGATCCCCGCCGAGCGACGCACCGATTGCAACGCTCTCTGTAGGCTTACCGCCGACTTCGAAGTCACCTGCACCTCAAAGCGATAATGCTCTGCCACCCTGGAAATCGCACACTCCATCGGCCCATCCACACTCATCAAGTCATCCGCCGAGTCCCGAAGCAGCCCCGCCACCCGTTGCGCAAAGCCCTCGGCTTTCTGCACGTCCTTATCTCGACACACAATCCGCGCCATCCGCGTGCTCGGCGGCAGCTTCCCCCTGACCCGAGCTAGCAACTCCATCTCCGCGAATCCCTCGAAATCATGCCTCGCCGCGAACCGAATCGCCGGCTCGCCCGGGTTCAATGTCTGGACTATCACCACGCCCTCGACATCGCTCCGCCCAGCCCGCCCGGCGACCTGACTCACCAACTGAAACGTCCGCTCCCCGGCACGAAAATCGGGCAACGCCAGCGCGGTATCCGCACTCACCACACCCACCAGTCGCACACCCGGAAAGTCCAACCCCTTCGCGATCATCTGGGTCCCAAGCAGCACCCGCACCGAGCCCTCTCGGAATCGCTCGAGTGCGTCGAAATAGTCGCGTCCGGTTGTCATTGTGTCTGCGTCAACGCGAAGCAAGGTCTCGCCGCGCACGAGGCCGAAGCCCCTTTCTAGCTCATCTTCCACTCGCTGCCCGCCCAACCCAAGCGTGATCAACTTGCGATCGCACGTAGGGCACAATCTCGGCACAAGCTTCTCAGCATGGCAGTGATGACATCTCACGAGCCGCCCCGCCGGCAGTTCCTTGCCACGATGGACAACCATCGACGCATCGCAATCATCGCACACCAGCCGCCACCCGCAGCCGGCGCTCGGACACGCCACAAAGCTCGCCCAGCCCCTGCGATTGAGCAGGATGATCGCCTGACGCCCGCCCTTTAGGGTCGCTCTGAGCTCTCGGTCGAGCGTGGGCCCGATCGATTCGAGCTTCGCCGACCGCTCGCGCGGATCGCTCGCCCGCTCCATCGCGAGATCCACGACCCGCACTTCGGCGAGCCGTCCTCCACCCACACGTTCATTCATCCTCCAGAGCGTCGCCCGCCCGCTCCTCGCGTTGGAAAAGCTCTCCAAGCTCGGCGTTGCCGAACCCAAGACAACCGTCGCTTCTTCGATCTGCCCTCGCTTGATCGCGGTATCCCGCGCGTGATATCGCGGCAGCTGATCTTGCTTGTAGCTGGTGTCGTGTTCCTCATCGACGACAATCACGCCCAGGTCCTTCAACGGTGCAAATACCGCCGAGCGAGCGCCGACGACGACCCGGGCCTCCCCGTCCAACACGCGCGACCATTGGCGATTCCGTTCGCTCCTAGTCAGCGCCGAGTGCAGCACCGCCACGCCGACCGCCCCAAACCTCCCCAGAAACCGCTCCGAAGTCTGAGGCGTCAACGAGATCTCGGGCACAAGCACCAGGGCCGTCTTGCCTTGCTGCAATGCGCGATCGATCACGCTCATGTAGACCTCGGTCTTGCCCGAACCGGTGACTCCCCGGATCAAATGCACCCCGAAGCTGCCGAGCGTGTCGCTGATTCCATCGACCACGCCGCGCTGCTCGCCAGTCAGCTCATGCGCCGCTATGACCGGGCCGCTCTCGCTTGAGGGCATCGCATCCCGATCGCGAACGTCCACAACCGACAACTCCTTGCGCTCGAGCAACCCCGCGTCCACCAGCCGATTGACCGGCCCCACCGAGCGAGCCCCAACCCCCGCGGCCAGCTCCTTGGCACCCATCGGCAGCGCCTCGCGCCCCCACGCCTGGATCTTCTCCCACGCCTCGCGCATCGTCGGCGTGAGCTTCACCTCCGCCAACCCCGCCTCGGTCGCCTCATCGACCCGGTCCACGACCTCGCGCGACCGCCGGCCGATATCCTTTTTGACCGCCGCCGGCACCATCGTGCCGAGCACCATCCCCAGGGGGCACACGTAGTACTCGCTCATCCACCGCGCCAGCTCCACCAAGCTCGGCATCAGAGCCGAGCCCGTTCGCTTGCTCACGCCCTTGGCTCGCCCCTTGGCTAGGCCTCCAAGCAACTCCTCGCCGCCGACCGCGATGACGATCCCGTCGGCCGCCGCCCGCCTGCCCAGGGGA
>JAJDDL010000375.1 GCA_029260335.1 Phycisphaerales bacterium
CGGGCCATGAGAGCTACGTCCGTGCACTGCGATTCAGCCCCGACGGCAAGACGCTCTACTCATGCTCGGGCGACGGCACGTTCCGCATCTGGAACAACCGCACACCGTGGGAGCAGGTCGAGTTTGTCGAGCGACGCAAGGCACTCGCCGAGGAGCTTCGCCCCATCGTTGATCGAATCGCACGCGACTCGACCGACGAGGATGCCGCGGACGCGTGGGCGGCCCTGGCCACGCTGGGTTATTCCGATGAGCGTGAGGAACTCGCAAAACTTCTGTTGACGGGCTCGCTGCTTTCACTCCATGCCGCGGAATGACTCTTATCCAAATCAGGGCGAGAGGACTCGAACCTCCGACCTCGTGGCCCCACAGCGTTGCCTTGTCCCTCACCCGCAAGGCCCAAAACCTCTTATTTGGTAGAGTTTATCGAACAAGTTTGCCCTTTGCAAGTGATTGCGAAGCACCGCAACGAAGAGCGTGGCAACGCGGTTTCGGCGATCTAACTCGGTAATACCGGGCGGATGCCTGAGACATCATGAGAGCATCCTCTGCCTCGCCGCCTCGGCATGACCCGCCAGCGATTCCCATCTCGCAATCGTCCGTGTTTGGGCGAAGAGACTCGATGCTTGTGCCGCATCCTCGATGCGAAGCCACGTTCGCATCCGCAAGAAGTGCATCACCGAAAGCCCTGCCTGAAACCGCGCAGTTCCGCCCGTTGGGAGCGTGTGGTTTGGACCAGCACCATAGTCACCGAGGACTTCTGCGGACTGAGCCCCAACGAATAGAGCCCCCGCGTTTCGGATCTGCAGGGCGATCTCCTCGGGCCGTTCTGTCATGATTTCCAGATGCTCGGGTGCGATGTGGTTGGTGAGCTCCACACACGCCTCGAGACTCTTGCATATCGACACGAACCCATTCCTCAAGGCCTGCCGTGCAACTTCGTGCGTCTCCAGCCCCTCAAGCTGACGACTCAACTCGTCCTCCACCGCCTCGGCGATCCCCCCGTCCGTCGTCACCAACATCGGGACCGCATCGGTGTCATGCTCGGCCTGGGCAACCAAATCTGCGGCGACAAGCACCGGATCAGCGCTGGCATCTGCGAGTATCAACAGTTCACTGGGGCCGGCGAGCATGTCAATGCCTACCTCACCGCTCACGAGCTGCTTCGCCGCAGTCACCCACTTGTTTCCGGGCCCGGCAATCACATCGCATCGTGCAAAGCCTTGGAATCCGAAGGTCAGTGCGGCTATCGCGTGCGCCCCCCCGATAGCGAGAAACTCGTCGGCCCCGCTCACCGCCGCCGCGGCAAGTGCCAGCGGGTGGGCGCCGGGAGAGGCGACAACTACGCGTTCACAGCCGGCCGCCCGCGCGGTGATCGCGGTCATGAGCACCGACGAAGGCAACGGATACCGTCCCGCCGGCGCATAGCACCCTGCAGCGGCTACCGGCTCGATCGTGTGCCCGGCCTCGCCGCCGGGGATCGGCATGGTCATGGCCTGGACCGATGCGCGCTGGGCCTTCGCAAATCGTTCGATCCGATCCGCTGCTGCCAGCAGAGTCTCACGATCTTCATCGCTCAGCGCGTCAAGGGCCCGTTGCATCTCCGCTTGATGAAGCAAGAGCGGCTCATCTGGACCCCGCTCGCCGAACCGCTCGGCAAACACACGAATCCGCGCCTCACCGCCAGAGCGAATCGAGTCAATGATTTCGCTTGCGGCAATCAGCGTCTCACGACGGACCGGCGAACGCGAGAGCCTCGCCCAAACGTCTGGGGTAACAAGTCGAAGCAGCTTTGTGCTCATGAGTCAACTCCCAGGGTACTTCCAGCCTTTGCATTCCCAGGGCGACGCGTGACTTGCAAGGCCCGTGCATCCAGCAATCGCTCTGCGTCCGCGAGCGATGCGCCCCGACGCGCCGCCGCCACCGTCGCGAAGTACAACACATCCGCCAGCTCCCACGCGGCTTCAGCGGGCGTCGAGGCCGCGTCGAGTTCTCTGGATTCCTCGATGAGCTTTTGAGCGAGCAGGCCCGGTTCATCGAGCAGGCGGCGTGTGTACGACCCGGCCGATGCCCGCTCGATGCGTTGGCCCACTGTTTGTTCAAGCGCCCCAAGGCCAGCCTGCGCACCGAAGCACGTACTCGTCTGCTTGTGACAAAACCCCGCCCCACGTTGTCGCACGGAAAACCGCAACGTGTCGCGATCACAGTCGGTGGTGATAGAAAGAAGATCCTGGGTGTTGCCGGAACTCTCCCCCTTCTTCCAGAGCCCGCCGCGCGAGCGGGAGTAGTAAACGCCTCGGCGGGAGGCGATCGCTTCCCGGACACTCTCGAGGCTGGAGTAGGTCAATCCCAGGGCCACGCCGCGCTCATCTGTCACTACAGTCGGCCATAGACCGTCCGGACGATCCGATCGAAGTGGTGCACAGAACCCGTCTGCAAGATCAAAGGCCCCGCTGTACAACGCCATCCCGACCTGAGCATCTGCGCCAAGTCCATCGGCCAGTTGGACATCTTCAGGCAAACGCACGCCGCCAGCGACGGTGACGGGTCGACCGTCGGCCTGTTCGACAAGCCGCCTGATCCGCTCGCCATCGAGCCCGCCCATGCGTCCCTCGCCTTCCACAAACGTAATGAGAAAGCCGCCGACGTACTCGCCGAGTTCCTTGATCTGCTGTTCCACGGTTCGAGAGGTCTGATTTGTCCAGCCCTCGGTCACGACCATGTTGTCCCGACTGTCCAAGGCAGCGATGACCCGCTCGCGAGGTAACTCGCGAAGGATCTCTGGCGTCGCGGCGGTGCCCAGGATGATCTTGGATGCCCCGGCGTCGAGCCATTCGATGGCGGTCTGGACATCGCGAATCCCGCCGCCGACTCTGCAGTGAGCCCGCTTGCACAGATCTTGTATGACCTCACGATTGTCCCCTCGCCCCAATGCCGCGTCTAGATCGATCAAGGCCACCTCGCCCACGAGCCCGAACTTGTCAGCGATCGACCGCGGGTCGCCCGCGTCGATAACCTTCTCGCGGCCCTCGATGAGCTGAACCGCATTGCCATCTATGAGATCGATCGATGGAATGATCACAGTCTTACCTCCACACCCGCACCTTGGAGGGTGCCTTTGACATCACCGACGGTCATGTCCGCGTCGTGAAAGATCGAAGCCGCGAGCACCGCGTCGGCCCCCGCCCGCAATGCCTCAACCATGTGCTCGGGCGTTGCCGCACCGCCCGAGGCGATAATGGGCGTCTGCACCACCTTGCGAATCGCCCCGATGAGATCGGTGTCGTAGCCGTGTCGGGTGCCATCGCGATCCCAGCTCGTGAGGAGGATCTCACCTACGCCGAGCCTCTCGCATTGCTGAGCCCACTTGACCGCGTCCAACCCCGGACGCTTCATTCCCGCGTGCGTGACGACCTCCCAAGCGGCCTGCGGGTTTGCTCGTGACGCCGCGTCGATCGAAATGACAACGCACTGGGCCCCGACACGCTCAGACAGTTCCCGCAAGATCTTCGGCTTGTCTACCGCAGCGGTGTTTAGCGCGACCTTGTCAGCCCCAGCGCGGAGCAACGCGAGCACGTCCTCTACCCGGCGCACGCCGCCCCCCACACTGAGTGGGATCGAAAGAACCGACCGCACCGCGCGAACCGATTCGAGTGCGGCCGTTCTGCCCTCGCTCGTCGCGGAGACATCGAGCATGACGAGCTCGTCGGCCCCTTGCGCTTCATACCGGCGAGCCTGCTCTACAGGGTCCCCGGCGTCGCGCAGGTTGGCAAACCGTACGCCTTTCACCACACGACCGTCTCGAATATCCAGGCAAGGGATAATCCGCTTAGTCAGCATCGCGTCTCCTCCCGCGACATCGCCATCCATCGGCAAAGGAGTTCCTTACCCCACGACCCAGAAAGCTCAGGGTGGAACTGGCACGCGAGGATGTTGCCTCGCTCCACGGCAGATACGAATGGTGAGCCGTGGATGGTGACGCCCGTCTGCCACTCGGCAGGTGCTTGCTCAAGCTTAAAGCTGTTGGCAAAATAGGCGTATCCGGTTCTCAGCACTCTGCACCCGTGGTCAGCTTCGACGAGATTCCATCCGAACTGTGGACAGCGGACGCTCGGAGTAAAAGGCGTGATTCGCCCATCGAGTATGCCCAGCCCGGACACGCCCGGCGTCTCTTGTGAAGATACGCACAACAGTTGCATGCCCAGGCAAATGGCCAACGTGGGGCGATCATCGCGAACGCGTTGGAGAAGCACGCGATCGAGCCCCTCGGCACAAAGGCGCTCCATGCCCGCGCCGAATGAACCTACGCCCGGAAGAACGAGCAAACCTGCGTGCTCAACGCTCTTTCGATCGGTGATGAGCCGCACGTCTGCGCCGCATCGTGCGAACGCGGCGGAGACAGAGGCGGCATTTGCAATACCTGTGTCTATGACCGACACCTCGGGCTTGGATCGCGCCGTCATGAGAGGGCCCCCTTCGTCGAAGGGATCTGCGCCCCGCCATCGCGAGCGATCGCCTGGCGGAGTGCCAGGGCCATAGACTTGAACGCGGCCTCTACCTTGTGGTGGTCATTCTCGCCCCGGATCAGGTCAACGTGGATCGAGGCACGGGCCGCCATTGCGAGCGATGCGAAGAAGTGCGTGAGACTCTCGGTCGCGATGTCGCCCAATCGTTCGCGGGTGAAGCACAGGCTGTTCGATGAAAACGGGCGACCCGACAGATCCAGGACGCATCGGCACAGCGACTCATCCATTGGCGCGTACGCGGTTCCAAATCGCGCGATACCTCGGCGATCATTGAGGGCAGAGTCGATCGCTTGCCCCAGCGCGAGTGCACAATCCTCGGCGCTGTGGTGATCATCAACGTGGAGATCGCCCTTGCACTCAATGTCCAAGTCGATGCGAGAGTGCTTCGAGAGCGCGTCGAGCATGTGGTCGAGGAATCCCAAGCCTGTGGAGGCTCTGCAAGTACCCGTACCATCAAGATCGATGGAGACTCTGATGTCGGTCTCGCTCGTCTTGCGCGAGACTTGAGCTTGGCGACTCGCGCCCGATGTGGTTGTCATGGCTGTGACTCCTGTGTACCGACCTGGGCATGCAGTGCCTCGCGAAGCCGATCGAACTCCCGCTCATTGCCCGGCACAGTGATCCGCACGCAGTCCTCCAGAGGCGAGCCGGTATACCCACGTACGGCGATCCCACGCCTTGCAAGCGAGACACGCACGAACTCGCCGTCCTCGAAACGAGCGGTCACAAAGTTGGCTTGCGACTCCATCGGACAAGCGCCGCAGGCCTCGAGCAACGCCGAAAGTGCGGGACGTTGCTCACAAACTCTCGCGACATACCGCCTTGTCCCCTCGGGCTCCTCCAGGCATCGCGCGGCGAGGGTCAGCGAGATCGCTGACACCGGATATGGCCCGCCGACCGTCCGCAGCCAATCGGCGACTTGTAAGCCGGCAATCGCGTATCCCACCCGCAGACCCGCCAATCCCATCGCCTTGGAGAACGTCCGGACAACAACCACATTGTCTCGATCAAGAAGCGAGAGCGTTGGATCGCTATCCGCAAACTCCACATAGGCCAGATCGATGAGCACGAATGCGCCGACCGCCCGGGCTTTGTCGACGACCGCGAGCATCTCAGGCAGGTTGATCACCGAGCCCGTCGGGTTATTGGGCGAGACAAGAACGACGAGCCTCGTTCGCTCGTCAATCGCGTTGACGCAGTCCTCCAATGGAAAGGGGCCGTCCATCCACGGGATGAGCCGGACGACGCCACTCGCGAGTTGCACGCTCCGTGCGATCATCTCGAACGTAGGGTCGTGAATCACCGCCCTTGAATCTGGCTCGATTACCGCTCGACAAATAC
>JAJDDL010000376.1 GCA_029260335.1 Phycisphaerales bacterium
GAGGAACGCGTCCTCACGAACATCCAGATCTGCATGGACGTGTCGGGGAGCATGACCGCCGACAATCGTTACGAGATGGCTCGGGACGCGATCGAAGAGTTCACGCTTGCGCGAGAGGGTGACGCGTTCGGATTCACGATCTTCGGCACTCAGCAGGTGAGATGGACTCCTCTCACCAAGGATGTCGCCACGATCCGCCGGGCTCTGCCGTTTGCAAATCCACGTTTTCAGCCGCCGTTCATGGGCGGAACGCTGATCGGCGCGGCGTTGCGATTCTGTGTTCGCAATATGCTCGCCGAATCTGAGGAGGGCGACCGGCTGATTCTCCTTGTCTCAGATGGGGTGAGCGCCGATCTCAGTGCGGGCAATGCGGGCGAGTATGCCGATGAGCTGACCGACGCTGGGATCACGCTTTATCACATCCATGTCGGCACGAGCCCGGTGCCCTACGAGGTCACGGAGATCGCGACGGCAACCGGGGGCGAGGCCTTTGTCGCGACCGATCGGGCGGGGCTCTCGCAGATCTTTCGCCACATCGATCTCATGCGGCCGGCGGAGTTTCGGCGGGCGACTGCCATCCCGATGGACTTCTTCGCCCCGTTCGCGAAGGGGGCCTTGGTCTTGCTTGCGGTGCATTTGGTGGGACTTTGGGGATTGAGGTACACGCCTTGGTAGCGAACCTGGTCATGACCGCTTTGCTTGTCGCGATCGGCGTGGGCGTTGCCTGCGCGCTCGCCGAGTGGCTGCACGGGCGTCGGGTCGCCAAGGTGGCACATCTGGCATTCGGAGTCCGCGGGAAGCCTCGGCGATGGGTGCACGCGGCGCCGTGGATCCGAGTCGTGGGGCTCTCACTCGCGTGCTGGGGGTTCGTCATCCTGGCGATGCAGCAGCCGGAGGTGGTGGAGACCGAGCCGAGTTCCGAAGCGTCGCAGCACCTGCTCGTGTGCCTGGATGCGTCGCCGAGCATGTATGTGGCCGATGCAGGGCCCGCGGGCGATCAGAAACGCGCGGTCTGGGCGGGCGAGGTTGTCCAGGCGATTCTGGATCGGCTCGACACCGACACCACTCGCGTGACTGTTGTCGCGATCTACACCAAGGCGATCCCGGTGATTGAGGACACGTTCGATGTCAACGTCGTGCGCAACTTGCTGGATGGTCTGCCGTTGTTTGCGGCGTTTGAGCCGGGATCGACATTGCTTTCCGAAGGCGTCGCCGAGGCGATGGATCTCGCGCGGCAATGGGAGCCCGATTCTGCGACCCTCCTGGTCATAAGCGATGGAGATGCCAAGCAGAAGCCCATTCGCTTGATCCCCGCCTCGATCGCTGATGCCATCGTCATCGGTGTCGGCGATCCGGTGAGTCCCACGCTTGTCGCCGGGCATCGCTCCAAGCAAGACATGGGTTCGCTCAAGGCGCTCGCGAGCCAACTCAACGGGTTCTACTACCAGGGCAACACGAAGCACCTGCCGAGCGGTGTGCTCGATCGGCTGACCATGATCAAGCCGCGTTTGACCGATTCCATTGGCCTGAGGGAAGCGGCTCTGCTGTCGATAGGATTCGGGTCATTCCTGCTTGCGGCGGTGGGGCCCGCGCTCACCGTTCTCGGTCGACGATCTGCACATGCTCGCACGGTGGTTCGGGGCCCCGGCCGGACTATCCGCGCGTCTCGCGCAACTGCGATGAGAGGAGGAGCTTGATGCTGGCAAGAGTTGGTTGGTCCCTCTGGGCGATCATTCCTGTGATCGCGTTGACGCTGCACTTCGGACCCGGTCAAGAGGGCGTGCGCCGAGATGCCGCAGCACGTGAGCATCGCGTTGCTCAAAGGCTTGAGGCCGTCGCGGCTGAACTGCAAGCCACGGCCCACCAGGCACAGTTTGCGACCCTCGAAGCTCGCGGCAAGGCTCTGCTTTCTGGCGATCCGAACGATCAGCGGCAAGCCGATGTGAACCTCGAATCCGAGAAGGCGGCCTACGCCGAAGCGAGCGACGCCTGGAAGGCCGCGGCGGACGCGTATCAGGAAGTTGAGGCGCTACTCGAAGGAGAACGGGCGCAACAGGCCAAGTGGGCCAAGGCCAGATCGTTGGTGCGCGCGGGTGAAATCTACAACGGCATCGATGAACTCGAAGCCATCCTCGCGTACACAGATGAGACCGGGCAGAATGATGGCGAGCTTGCGATCGCGTCGCGGGAAGAACTCGCCGCGGCCCATTACTACGGGGCACGGATCTTGCGTGAAGAGGGCCGCCCGCCTGCGCTCTGGCGTGAGTCGGCCGGGATTGCTCGCCAGCAGTACCGGTTTCTGACTGAACGCGCCGCGGGCCAAGGCCAGCAGAGTCTCTCTGATGAACTGCAGCACAATCTCGAGCGAGTGCTCGATCTGGAACAACTCGACCGGTCGGGCCTGGTCGGCACGCCCTTTCCAAAGAACTCGCCGCGCGGTCGAAGGCCCGGCGATGGGGATCCAGGCCAGCGTCCCGGCAGGACGCAGGCCCCCCGCACAGGTCCTCCAGGCAATGGCGCGAGCGGGCTGCTCGAGATCGGTCCGGGCTGGTAATGCACAACAGGGTGGAGAATGACATGCGTTGGATACACAAGAGAACCGCTCGCGTCCTGCAACGCGGCTATCTCACTGACCGGAGCAATGTGGGAGCATCGCGTCTTCGAGCCGGCTTCCTTGGAGTGCTCACGCTTGCG
>JAJDDL010000377.1 GCA_029260335.1 Phycisphaerales bacterium
CCCCAACACCGGCACCCACCTCGGTGAAGACCGCGCCCGCATCCGCGTATCCAATGCCTTCAGTGATCTGCTCGATCTGCGAGACTCGCTCCAGGACGACAACACCTTTGGCATCCAGTTTGCGACACAGAATCTTGAAGACTCACTCGCCCGAGCCACAGAGTCCCGGGCGCTCGTCGGAGGTTTTAACCAGCAAGTGCAACGCGCAGCAAGACATCAAGAAGAGCGAACGGTTCTCGATGAGACCGTCAAGAGCCAACTGCAGGATCTGGACTTCGTCGCCGCGGCGAGCCGGTTCACACTCCTGCAGACCCAACTCCAGGCCGGCCTCCAATCGGCCGCCTCGCTCAACCAGCTCTCGCTGCTCGACTTTCTGGGCTAGACGCGTCGGGCCAACGCCCGCGTGAGCTATTGGAATCAGCGCCAGCCGGTGGATCGGCCACATCGGCAACGGCGGACAGGACGTCAGACCCGGACGCGGATCGTTCGGGGAGTCTTACAGGCTCGGCCGAGAGACGTGGAGCGGACCCATGGACGTGCGGACCACTCGCTTCGGTGTGATCGAGATCGCGGAGGACCGCGTGATCACATACGAAAAGGGATTGTTGGGCTTTCCTGAGCGAAAGCGATTCTGCTTGCTGGAACCGGGCGAGGATGCCTGCTTCTTCTGGCTGCAATCGCTCGACGACCCAGCCCTTGCCTTCGTTGTCACAGACCCTGCGCTATTCGTCCCCGAGTATGCCGTGCCCATCCGCAAGGAGCAGATGGAAACGCTCTCGATGTCGAACCTCGATGATGCGCAGGTCTTCGTGATTGTGAACAAGGTCGATGGCTTCCTGACGGGCAACCTGCAGGGACCACTGATCATCAACACAATCAAGCGCATAGGAGAACAAATGGTTGTCGCCGAGAAGCGATGGACCACGCGCCACCAACTGGTGAAGGTGGCAGAAGAAGCACGCAAGACGGCCTGATCGTCGAGCGAGCAATGAGCGTTTCTCTCGTCTCGCGGTCGCGTGAACAACACTCACGCCCCCGCACGGATGTCCACTTACCTAGCGCGGCTCATGGATTCGAGCCGCTCGCGAGACAGGAACATTACAAATGCTGGTGCTCAGCCGCCAACGCGACGAGACCATCATGATCGGCGACGAGATCGAGATCACGATCGTCGACATACGAGGGGATAAGGTCCGCGTCGGGATCAACGCCCCACCCAGGATCGCAGTCCACCGCAAGGAGGTCTACGACGCGATCCGCACGGAGAACGAGCAGGCGTCAAGACTCGACGCCGGCGGTCTCGACGCGTTAAGAACCCCAATCAGCCCCGGCCCGGCACGCAACCGAGTCGGATCAAACGGAAGACTCAGCACGGGCCCAAGTGTGCGCCCGGATGAACACCATCAAGGAGGAGACTCCAAGCAGACTGCGTAGGCGCGAGGAACGCGCCTTCAGTTCCGGTCACGGAGGATTGCCATGTCAAGAATCAACAGCAATATCCCAAGCCTGGTCGCCCAGTCCCGTCTCGGCCGATCCAACGCCGAACTGGAGCTCCGCCTCGAGAGGCTGAGCACTGGACTGCGCATCAACCGAGGCAGTGACGACCCCGCGGGGTTGATCATCTCTGAACGTATCCG
The DNA here is from genome assembly GCA_029260335.1 of Phycisphaerales bacterium. Classification (GTDB taxonomy): domain Bacteria; phylum Planctomycetota; class Phycisphaerae; order Phycisphaerales; family UBA1924; genus S146-42. The sequence goes on from JAJDDL010000377.1 coordinate 1,638, forward strand.
CTCTGACATCCAGGGCATCGAGCAGGGCATCAAGAATGGCGAACGCGCAAGCACCGTCATCGCCACAACCGAAGCGGCGCTCGCCGAGGTCAACGACCTGCTCAACTCGGTCCGCGCCCTCATTGTCGAGTCCGCCAACACCGGCGCAAACTCGAAGGAGGAACGCGCTGCGAATCAGCTCCAGATCGACTCGGCTATCGACTCGATCTCGCGCATCAGCAACACCGCCAGCTTCGGGCAGCTCAAGCTCCTCGATGGCTCTCGGGACTACACCCTCTCGGGAGTCTCGGCGAACGCTATCGAGACCGCAAAGGTCCACAAGGCGAGCTTCATCAACACCTCCCAACTCGATGTAGAGGTCGACGTTCTCGGCAGCGCCCAGACCGGCAACCTCTACTTCTCGGGTGACATCACACCAATCTCAGGCGAGCTCGCGAGCTCGGTCACACTGGAGATCCGTGGTGACGTGGGAGTCTCGACCATCCAGTTCACAAGCCAACAGACCCTCGACCAGGTGGTCACCGGCATCAACGGCTTGTCGGCGCTCACCGGCGTCGAAGCAGAACTCATCAACGGCGATCCGAACTCCGGCATCACCTTCAAGAGCGTCGGCTACGGCTCAAGCTCCTTCGTGTCGGTAACCCGCATCGATCGCCCGCAGGATCCCACCGACGATGCGTGGGAGACCTTCCGCCTGCCCGACGGCTATACGCCGCCAGATCCATTCGTCTGGACCGATCCGAACCTCGCGAGCGCGAGCCGCGACATCGGCACCGACGTGTCCGCGCTGGTCAACGGCACCCTCGCAAGAGGCGACGGGCTCAACCTCAGCATCAACACCAGCGTCCTCGGCGTCGACTTGCTCCTCGATGAGACATTCGCCACCGACCCGACCCAAGCCGCCTCGACTTTCACCATCACCGGCGGCGGCGCAGTCTTCCAGCTAGGCCCGGAGGTCAGCGCACTCCAGCAGGTCAATATCGGCGTCGGCTCCGTCGCCGCCTCTCAGCTCGGTGGTGTCCTCACCCAGGGCACGGTCCAGTACCTCTCTTCGCTCAAGTCCGATGGCGACAACAGCCTCGAAGACAGCCTCGCTCGCAACGACTTCACCGCGGCCCAGGAGATCCTTGCCAAGTCCATCGACGAGATATCGGTCACCCGAGGTCGACTCGGTGCATTCGAACGAAACGTGCTGCAGACCAACACAAGAAGCCTGCAGTCGGCATTCGAGAATCTTTCGGCGAGCAGTTCCCAGATCCGTGATGCCGACTTCGCCTTCGAGACCAGCAAGCTCACCCGAGCCCAGATCCTGTCCAGCTCGGGCACGACGGTCCTGGCCCTGGCGAATCAGCAATCCCAGCAGGTCTTGCAGTTGCTGGGCTAAGTAACCAATAGTTTCTTCTTGGGGACCACGCCCCATTTTGAAATCCGTTCTCGGACGACAAATACAGCCCCCGCTCGCTCCTGGAGCCAGCGGGGGCTTTTCTATCG
>JAJDDL010000378.1 GCA_029260335.1 Phycisphaerales bacterium
TGAAAGATATGTGGGAACGCCTGCATATCCGCCTGCGCCAAGAACAACGTGCGCTCGGGCTCTGCCAACTGTGCCCCAATCAAACGCGCGTGCCGCTGGTTCACGCCCCGGATCATCCTGCCCCGGTCGTACAACTCGTCCATCGTCTTGATCATGAGCGAACGCTCGGACGCCTTCTTCATGCGCGCGGTGTTCTGGATGTACCTCTCGGTAAACGGCACAAGCCTGGCAAGCTCGCGATCCAACGCAATCTCGTACTGCTCGATCGCGTCCTGCAACTCCGCCCGGCGAGTGTCCACACCCGCCCGCTCCAGGCTCGTCACCAGATCCACCCTCGTCCACGAGAGATCCACGCCCGGCAACAAAACCTGCCTCCGCCGCATCCGCTCCACCCGGACCATCCGCTGTGCCTGCTCGGGCCTGAGCACCGCCCGAACGTCCTCGAACAACTCTGTCTGCAACGCGAGGTTGCGCCGAAACGCGGCAACCTCCGCCTCGGCCCACTTCTCCATCGCCTGCGCGACCGCCTCCGGATCCGGCCTGCCCAGCGCGGGCCAGGTGGCCTTGACTTCCTGGCTGGCTTGGTCATGCCGCACCCGAATGCGATGAGCCTCGCCCATGTACCCGTTATGGAGCATCTCAAAGACCTGTACCTGCTCGTCATCGAGCGCGAGAATCTCGGCGTATGCCTTCACATCCGCACGCGTGATGGGCGAGATCGTTGTGCGCTGTGCGGCGGCCGAGCCATGCACCAGAAGCACACCAAGGAACGCACTCACGATACTATCAAACAAGCGATGCACGAGAGACTCCTTGCCCGGTCGACAGCGCCTCGCCCAACCCGCCGCATCCCCAGCTTACATCCGATCCGGAGCCTTGACGAAGTGTCGAGGCGTTCAAGTTGCAACTCTTGCTGGTTCTTCCGACCAGGGAAGTTGCGATAGGCCTCAACGAGACCCCGAAACTTGTGCATGTGCTGGGCTCACCCCCGAAGCGCGGGTACGTTCAGATCGGACCGACCCTTGCACGAGGCCATTGCATGAAAACCAACCCCAAATGTCCGATTCTTGCGTGTTCGCTGGTGCTTCTAGCCTGCGGGCACGCCTCGGCTCAAACTCTGTATAGCCAACCCACAACCACAGACGACGCAGCGGTCGGCCTTGGCTGGTTCAGCCATTCCTCCCCCAGGCCCACACGCAACTTCAAGCACGCCGATCAGTTCACGCTCGATCAGCCGGGCGAGGTCGGCGCGGTCCGCTGGTGGGGAATCTCTGAGGGCATCCGCGTCGACGATCTCTCGAACGTCTCGAGCTTCACCATCGAGTTCTTCACATCCATCGACACGCCCGACGGCACGAACCCCGGCACACTGCTTTCTACCGAGACCTTCGATGTCCCCGCGACCGATCCGCAAGACACCGGCCGCCGCTCTGCGCGCAACGCAATCGAATACCTCCATCTCGTCGAGCTTGATACAGCCGTGTCTCTGGAAGCAGGTACCGAGTACTTCGTTGCGATCAGCGCCGAATCGACGAATCCATCACTCGACGGCTGGCAGTGGCAAGACGCCGACCTCGTCGATGGCTACAGCACAAGCTTCAGCTACGCGACCCAAGAGTGGCTGGAGTTCATCGATACCGACAGCGCGTTTGAGCTGTTTGCGGTCCCCGCGCCCGCGTCGCTTGTGTTGTTGGCTGCGCTGGGGATTCGCAGACGACGCGCTGCATGGCAGGCCGCCCACGCGTAACGGCGTTGCTTCGATTATCCGCCGCCGCCAGCCTCGATCTGCTTCATGGCCTCTTCCATCGCCTGCTCGGCTGCCTCCCGTGCCTGCTCCATCGGGGTGAGTTCGATCCCCCGCCGCTCCGGCAGGCGCTCGATCTGCTCGACAGTCAGCACCGCCTCCAGACGATCGCGAAACTTCTGGTCAAGCTCATGCCGCGCCTTCCTGGCTCGGTCCGACTCGGTCTCTTCGCCGCCCATCATCGCCATCATCATCGATTCCATGTCGATGTCATCGGCCTCCTCATCGATCGCCGCGGCCCAGAGGGTGTTGGAGTTCTCGAGCTCTCGGCTGTACTGCGCGCGAATCGCATTGATCCGCTCGGGCTGATCGCCCGAGAGATCGCCGAGCCCCACCGCAACACTCAGTGCCTGGGTCGTATCGCTCTCGCGATAGACCTGTGGGAACGCCCGGAACCGGGTCTCATGATCGAAGCGCTCGCGATCGGGCTCGCTCATGAGCGAGCCGAGCTTCCGCGCGTGCTCTTTGTTCGCCGTGCGCATCGAGTGCATCGCCCCGAAGACGGTCTCCATCATCTTCTGCTGCTCTTCCATATCAGGGCTTAACATCATCTCGGGGCCGCGCTCGATCATGTCCATCATGAACGCCATCAGCTCCATAAGATACCGATCGATCGCAAGTTCATACCGGATGAGAGCTTCGTCAAAGTCCGAGGAAAGCTCTGAAGACAACTCCAAGGTCTGCAGACAATCGACCAGATCCACCTGTGCCCACGCGATCTGCATCTCGCTCAGTATCATCTGCCGACGCCGCATCCGCTCGACGCGCGGGAAGACCTCGACCTGCTCGGGCTCGAGCATCGACCGCATATCCGCAAACAGCTCTTCCTGCAGCCGCAGATTCGTCTTGATGTGGTTGATCGCCGAACTTGCCATGACCTTCTGGGCTTCCATCATGGCTTCCTGATCGAAGTTCCCGCCGCCTTCGAAGTTGAAGGCCTCCTGGGCCTTTTCCATTGCTTCGCGCATCTTCACATTCTCGCGTTGCAACGCTTGCATATAGCCCTGGTGGAGCATCTCGACCACCTGCACCTGCTCGTCGTTGAGCTCCAGGAGCTTGGAAAAGTCCTTGATATGCGCCCGGCTGATCGGCCGGATCATGTCCTCGTCCTGGGCCATCGCCGCCGGAGCGAGCACGAACGCGAGAAGAAGGAAGACGACGCTCACAAGACGCTGCATGGTGTTGCTCCACTGAACAAACAACTCTACCTGGCCAAGAGACAAACGCAGTCACCCACCCACGCGATGGTCGACCGCACGCACGCGATCATCCCCCTCCGGGGCCCTCAAGGATGATCTCTCCGCTTTCCTCAAGCTCGCGTTGCAACCGCTCCTGCTCTGCAAACTGCATATCGAACGCATGCTCACGCGACATGGGCAATCGCTCGATTTGCTCGGCGGTCAACACCGCCTCCAGCCGCTCGCGATAGTTCTTGTCCAGCTCATCGCGCGCCCGCTCGGCCTTGGCCGATTCCGAGACCTCGTCATCCAGCATTCCCAACATGACCGACTCGAAATCGAACTCGTCGGCTTCTTCATCCAACGCCGCCGCCCAGATCGCGTTGACACTACCGAGCTCTCGCTCGTACCGCACGCGGATCGCCTGGATCCGCTCGGGCTGATCGCCCGTCAGATCGCCAAGGCCCGCCGCAACATCGATCGCCTTGCTCGTATCGCTCTGGCGATACACCGACGGGAAAGCCCGAAACTCACACTCGGTCTCGAATCGCGCGCGATCGGGATCGCTCAGAAACGCCCCGAGTTTGCGAGCGTGCTCCTTGTTGACCGTCCGGATCGTCACCATCGAGCCAAAGAAGGTCTCCATCATTTTCTGGATCTCTTCCATGTCGGGATCCGTCATCATCCCCGCCCCGCTCTCGAGCATCTCCAGCACGAAGCGGAGCATCTCGCTCAGCGTGCGATCAATCGCGATCTCGTAGCGGATCACGCCCTCATGAAACTCCGGCGAGACCTCCGAAGATATTTCCAACGTGTCCAGACAGTCCACCAGATCGACCTGCGACCACGCGACCTCCATCTCCTGGAGAATCATCTGACGCCGACGCATCCGCTCCACCCGTGGGAACACCTCGACCTGCCCAGGCTCGAGCATCGCCCGCATATCCGAGAACAGCTCCTCTTGTAAACGCAGATTGGTCTTGATGTGCTTGATCGCGGCCTCGGCCATCACCTCCTGGGCCTTCATCATCGCATCCTGCGCCCTCTGCATCGCCTCCAAGTCGGGCTCCTCGCCCATCTCATCGAACGAGAAGCTCCTTTGCGCCTCCTCCATAATCCTGCGCACCTCGGCGTTCTCGCGCTGCAGCGCTTGCATATACCCCTGGTGGAGCATCTCTACAACCTGCACCTGCTCGTCGTTCAGCTCCAAGAGCTTCGAGAACTCCTTGATGTGCGCCCGGCTGATCGGGCGGATCATGTCCTCGTCTTGGGCGCGTGCCGTCGCGGACGCCAGCAAGAGCGTCAGAAAGAGGACGACAGTGCGAGGAACTCGCTGCATGACTTTCTCCGCAGTGGTCGGGTTCTGTTAGAACAGTCTACACCATGCCCGCCAAGCCTCTGCTCTGTTATCCGATTTTGCCTCATGCCCTTGCACCCGGCGTCTCAGCTACTTGTGTCCAGTCTCCAGCCGCTGGCGCTGCTCGGGCGTCAAAAGGCCCTCCAGACGCGACGTAAAGACCTCGTCAAGCTCATAACGATGCTTACGGGCTCGCACGATCTCTACGCTCTCCTCGCTGCCGAGCATCTCTTGCTCGAGGTCATAGTTCTCGTCTCGCTCGTCGATCGCCGCGGCCCACGCCGCGTTGGCCGGATCGAGCTGACGCTGATACTGAGCCCTGAGTTCGCGAACCGATGCCTCTTGCTCGGCGGTCAGATCACCAAACCCACCCGCGGCGTCGATCAACTGAAGCACTTTGGTATTGCCAAAGACCGCCGGGAACGCACGCTCTCGCGTCAGCTTCTCGAATCGAACCCGATCCGCTTCGCCCAATGCGCCTCCGACGAGCCGCGCGTGGCGCTTATTGATCGTTCGCATCTCCCCCATGCTCTTGATCCCGAGCATCTGGAGTTCCAACATCCCCGACCGATCCTGCTCGGCCATCATCCTCGGCATGTCCTTGTACATCTTGAGAAATAGCGCATACACCCGCTCAAGCGGCCGATCAATATCCAACTCATACCGGTGGACCAACTCCCGAAGCTCCGGCGCGGTCTCGTCGATCTCCAGTGCCTCCAAACAAAGCACCAGGTCGACCCGAGACCAACTCAGTTCCCCCATCTCCTCCATGATCAGATCACGACGGCGCTTGCGGATCACCCGAGGCCAGGCCGAATCCTGCCTCGCATCCAGCGTCGCGCGCACGTCTTCAAGAAACTGATCCTGCAGCGCCAGCACCCGCATGTAGTACGCCAACGAGACCTTGCCGGTCTCGCGCAGCATC
>JAJDDL010000379.1 GCA_029260335.1 Phycisphaerales bacterium
CACGATCACCGCCCACAGACAGCTCAAGCCCAGGAAACTCCCCGCGAGCGCGCCGGCAGCAAGATCGCCCGCGCCGACGCCGGTCGCGGCGACCAACACACCTGGGCCCACGATCGCGAGCAATCCCATCCGACGCTTTGCATCCATGTTGCCGAGCATACCGGGCAATCACAGGGCAAGAAAAAACGCACGGGCCGGGGCCTGTGCGTTTCGATGTTCGAACTCGTGAGACTCAGCCGCCCGCGCCGGTCGAGGCTGCTTCGCCCGTGCCCGTCACGGATCCGCCTTCCTCGCCGCCCTCGGCCTGCTCGGCGAGGTACTTCTCGATAGTCTCGGTCATCTGCGTGAGCGTCAGCTCGGGCTTGAAGCCGTTGACAATCTCGATGATCTCACCATCGAAACCAATGATGTACATGGTCGGGAAGGTGCGAACGCCGTAGCGGCGCCAGACCTCGTCGGCGTTGAGAAGCACGTTGTAGGTGAACCCGCCGTTCTTGAAGAAGTCCATGGCCTTGTCGGCGTCACGCTCACGGAAGTTCAAGCCATAGAAGGCCACGGGCTCGTCGGTGAACTTCTCGCTCAGAGCCTGCATGACGCCCATGCCCTGGCGTGCGTTGTCAGGAAGCCACGTGCCCCAGAAGTCGAGGACCACGATCTTGCCCCGAAGGTCATTGAGTGCGACGGCATTGCCGCTGGCATCGTTCAGTTCGAAAGGCGAGGCGAGCGGGCGACGAGGCTGCGCATTGGGATTGCCCACGCCTGGCTGGCCCTGGGGGATCGGGGGACGGACGCGGGCCGGATTCGGATCGGGGCTGTAGCCCACGGGAATCGGCATCTTGAACGCGTCGTCACCCAACACCTCATTGACCTTGACGTTCTTGAGTTCCTTGAACATCATGCCGCTGATCGGGCTGACCGAGTCGGTGCTCTGCTCGATGCGGCGGGGGATGAAGTCGGTGCGCGGGATGTAGAGGATCGTGTAGCGTCCGGCGGTCCCGACGGGAACCTTGACTGCATCGCACGGAACCCCGCCGACCACCTTCGACTCGACCATTTGCAATCCCTCAGCCCGGATCGACGCCGCGAGAGGCTCTCTGGCGAAGATCTTGTCGAACTGAAACTCCTTGGCCAGACGAACCTCTTTGTCCCGGCTCGCGATCCGCTCCATGCGAATCCGCTGCTGCTTCTCATCGTCGAGCATCCACTCGTAGCGGCGATCGCGATAGATCGCGTCGAACTCGCCCTCGGGCTGCTGCGGGGAGATCCGCCCCTTGCCGGTCATCCGAAACTCGAATGGGTTGCGCGCTTTGGCGGCGACGGTGTTGTCCTCGGGGAGCCGAGCGATGATAATTTTGCCCTTGGCGTCGGGCAGAATCTTCGCGTAGCCCTCGGTCGCGCCGACCTCGATATCCGCACTCAGCGTCTGCAGGTTCTCAATGGCCGACGCCGAGAGTTCGAGCAGTTTCCGTGCCTCGTCGGGGTCAGCCTTTGCGGGCATCGCCGTCATAGCGCCGACAAGAATCGACGCGACCACCTTCATTCCAATCCGCATCCTCGATCTCCCTAACAGTTTGCTTGCTTTTTCGCGGGGGAGGAGCCACGGATCGACTCCGGCCCTCCCGAGGCCAGATCAACGCCTAACGGGCCCGCCTGATGCCCACCTTGTTTCCACCAATGCTCAGATCTTGCCTTGCGGCAAGACCTCCGGCCAAGATCATAGTTCCCAGACACCTAGAAGTTCGGCTCGGTCACCGAACAGCTTAATACTGTTGGGTGGATCCGGGAGAATCAGGTACGGTCTTTGTCAGATGGGCGGAGCAGCTCCGCCAGGGCCAGACCGGGGTCGGGCTCGCGCATGAGGCGTTCCCCTACAAGCACGATCGAGATGCCCTCGGTGCGGAGCCGGGAGAGGTCCAGAGGCGTGCCGATTCCGGACTCAGAGACGACATGAGAGCGGTCGGAAAGGCCCTGGACCATCTGAATGGAATGGTCGAGATCGGTGACCATCTTCGAGAGATCCCTGTTGTTGATGCCAAGCAAGGACTGATCTGGGCCTATCCGGCGGTGCTGAGCGACGATCCGGTCCAGATTCATGCGATCGTGGGCTTCAAACAAGATGGCCATATCCAGTTCAACTGCTCGATCTGCGAGCCTTATGAGCTGGGCGTCGTCGAGGCACTCTGCGATGAGCAGGATCGCGTCGGCACCGAGCGATCGGCTCTGATCGACCTGCCAAGGATCGATGAGGAAATCCTTGCGCAGGACGGGAAGATTGACCGTGTCCCGGATTCGCTGGATATAGGACCCCGATCCGCCGAAGTACTTATCGTCCGTAAGACAGGAAATCGCCGAAGCACCACCGCTTGCATAGGCCGAAGCTATGACCGATGGATCAAAGTCCTCATCCCGTGGCCGAATCCAGCCTGCTGAGGGGCTCTTGCGCTTGATCTCTGCGATCACGGCGACAGGGTTCCGCCGACCTGTTGTGAGCGCCTGGACGAAGTCGCGCGTTGGGACCGCCTGGGCGATCCGCTCAGCGAGTTCGCTGGCCGAGATCTCGGCCTTGGCGCGTTCGACCTCGCGTCGCTTGTTCTCAACGATCTCAGCTAAGACGGGCGGCGTGGGCATTGCGCTGATTATGGCAACGCTGTTGCTTGCGGTCCCGAATGCCGAGGCACAACTCGCCCAGCCGGGGCTGGATCAGTCTGAGCCCCAGCAGCGATCGCTTTCGCGCTGGATCGAGAGTGTGCAGAACCTCGAGGTCCGCGAGGCCCTCACCCAGGTGTCGGACAACTGGACGCTGGTCATCGCCGGGCTTGCCGGGCTTGTGCTGGTGGTTCTGGCGGTCGCGGGCGTGTTTCGGCCCAGCGGCGTGGGATCGACGATCCGGGACGTCAAGGCGTTTCCCTCATTTGTGTGGCTGTTCATGGGCTTGCTGATTCTGCTCGTCGGGCCGATGGCAGGCGATGCCCTGGCGGGCCTGCCCGGGACATTTGAAAAGCTGACGGGCAACGAGATCGTCCTGGATGAGGTGGATCAGGAGGCGCTTCGCTTCGGCGGAGCCGCCTTGGTTGGCTCAATAGTGGGTTTGGCCCTGGTTTATCTCATGAACAAGTCGGCCAAGGACGCCGGGCTCAAGATCGGCGGCATGGACATGCTGATCGGTATCGGCGGCTTCTTGCTGGCCTTCCCGCTGATCCAGCTTGCGACCATGGGCGGGATCGCCGCGACCCAGCAGATGACGGGGGAGAATCCACCCCAGATCGCACACGAGACCTTGCAACTCATCGTGGACAATCGTGGGCACAACGCGGTATGGGTAATCATTGTGGCGGCAGTCGTTTGCGCGCCCATCATCGAGGAACTCGTGTTCCGGATGGGCCTGCAGTCGGCGTTGCTGAAGCTCTTTGGGAACCCCTGGCCTGCGATCACGCTTTCGAGCGCGATGTTCGCCGCGATCCATTGGACGATCCTGCCCGAGAACTCCTGGCACGCGATGGCGACGCTGTTCGCCCTGGGGATGTGCCTAGGGGTGGCCTTCGAGCGGACCAAGAGATTGGGCGTGCCGATCGCAATGCACATTGCTTTCAACGCCCTCAATGTGACGCTGGCGATGTCCAGCTTGGGCGAACAGGCTCCGCCGGACTCGGGTGGTTCGAGCGACTCATTTGTGAGCGTACCCGACGATCAGTGAGCAGAACGGGCAAATAGTTGCTCGCATCTGGGGCGGGCATCACTAGAATCTCTCTATGGCGCGTGGGGCCTCGGGCAAAAGCGAAAAATCGAAGGAAGTGAAGCCGGCGTCGCCGGTTCGCGTGGACGCACCGCTGCGGATCGAGGACGATGCGTCGGCGATCGCGTATCTCCGATCGCGGACCAATATCGAGCGGATGACCACGCCCGCGCTGGAGTCGTTCAAGCTCGATCGGATGCGGGCGTTGTGTGAGCTTCTGGGTAGGCCCGAGCGAGCGACGCGATTTGTGCATGTTGCGGGGAGCAAGGGCAAGGGCTCGGTGGTCGAGATGCTCGGGGCGAGCCTGAGCGGGTGCGGCTACACCGTGGGCACCTACACCAGCCCCCATCTGGTCCATGTGCGCGAGCGGATCCGGATTGGCCCTCGACCCATTTCTGAGCAACAGTTCGCCAAGCTCCTCTCGCATGTGGCGGGGGTCGCGTCGGATCTGCCCGAGGAGTTGGGTGAGGCGACGTACTTCGAGTTGTTGACCGGGACGGCGCTGCTCTACTTTGCGGACTTGGCCGTGGACGCGGCGGTGCTGGAGGTTGGGCTCGGCGGGCGGCTTGACGCGACCAACGTGATCGATCCGGAACTGTGCGTGATCACCTCTATCCACCTCGAGCACACAAACATCCTGGGCGAGACGCTCGAAGAAATCGCGATGGAGAAGGCCGGGATCTTAAAGACCGGCGTCTCGGCGATCACGGGCAAGCAGGAAGAGGGCGTGATCGACATCTTGCGAGAGCACGCGTCGACCTTGAAGGCCGAGGTGCTGGTGCTGGGCGAGCAGATTGACTTCAGCGAGCGGTTCGAGGCGGACGCGGCTCTCGGGCCGCACATGCGGGTGGGTGTCGCGATTGGCGGCCAGGGGTATGAGCACCTCGCGTGCCCGATCAAGGGTCAGCATCAGGCGGCCAACTGCGGGTTGGCGCTCGCGGCCCTCTTGGAACTGCGCAAGCGCGGCTTTGAGACGCCCGAGCGTGAGGTTGCCCAGGGCCTGGCCAAGACCCTGTTCAACGGCAGGTTCGAGCAGGTGTGGGAGGACCCTCGGATCATCGTCGACGGGGCGCACACGCCCGAAAGTGTGAACGCTCTCATACGCGCACTGGGCGCACACCTGCGATTCGACTCGCTCGTGGTCGTGTTTGGGTGCGCGAAGGACAAGCA
>JAJDDL010000380.1 GCA_029260335.1 Phycisphaerales bacterium
ATCGATGGTCGTTGTGCCCGTACGGCTGAGCGAGAATCAAGACCGGCTGGTGATCCCCACATGCCGGTTCGAACTCGGCGGCGTAGGCGATGTGGAACTCGTGTGGTTCTCAGTAGTCCCCGGCCAGGGCGTGCGCACGCCCTTGCGCGCGTGGTTGGGCGTCGATCGGACATGGAAGACCGTACCCGCGGCGGACGCCGGCGCAGGTGACGGCATTGGCTTCTGGGGTTTGTGTGTCGGCGTGCCCCAAGGCGCCGCCGGATCGCTCTGGATTGGCGAGCGGCTGGTCTTGACGCGGTTCGTCGATGCAAAGTCCACCGGGCCCTTGCCGGAGATTGCCCGAACGGGCGAGTTGGACGCGGCACTGGACGTCGAAGCCACCGATCCGTTTCGATTCTGGCACGCGTGGCTGGTCTTGGGTAACGAGGACCGGATCGCACAAGCAGAGCACAGTGATGAGCGATTGACAGCCTGGGCCCGCGGTCTCGCGGCATCGTGGGATCTGGCACTGAGAGACTTGCAGGAGACGGACCCGACTCTCGCGAGCAAGCTCGTCTCGCGCCTGTGGCGGACCGCACGCCTGGGCGGCCAAGTCGCCTGGCCCGTGTGGCCCCAATCGCCCGCAGCTATGGCCGAGCTGCTTGAGATCCTCCTGGATCCCACGAAATCCACAGATCAGCGTGCGGGGCAGGTGGAGATCTGGCTCAAGGAACAGCCCGCCGTCTTGTCTTGGATGATCGATCCGTTTGTCGAAGGCGGTGGGGCGAGTGTCGGGGTGGTCAACCTGCAGAATCAAAGCGAGATCGCGTGGGTCTCAGACCCAACCGCAGGAGCCGCATCGCCCCGAGAGTTGGCTCCAGGGCAGATGACGCAACTGAAACTCTCCTCCGGAGCCGTCGACGCGAGTTGGGAGATTCGGATGAGCGGGCAGACGATGCGTGTGCCTGTGGTCGCCGAAGCCGTGGGCGTGCGCCCGCCCGGCGCAGTGCTCGGGCCCCTGTTGGAAGATTGGACGTTGGAAGCATTCGCGGGCGGCGTGCTGCGCTCAAGCGATGGCGGCGTGCGCGCGATGCTCTATCGCGTGCCGGTGGTCATTGCAGAGTCGAGCAGCGGCCCCGGCGTGCTGCGCCGATATGAGGATCGCGTCCGACACGTCTGGCGATTGCATCTGGAAGGACGAGGCACCGAAGGTTCGGTCGTCCGCGTCTGGCTCGGTGCGCATGGAAGAACCCAGAACGTGTTGCGTTGTTCCGCCGAGGGATGGGTTGCAGACGACTTTGTCGGCGGCGGGCGAAGGCCCGCGGTCGTCGCACGCGATGAAGATCGCTGGGCGATGCAGATTGAACTGCCCGAGACAACCGACGGTCTGCTGCACATCGGGCTCGAACGCGTCGATGCGCGGGGCTCGCGCTGGTGCTGGCCCGCAGCGCGGATGCCCTGGGATGGAGAACCAGCCCGTATGGTCTTCGACGCACGCGACTGGCTCGAGTTCTCGGGCAGCTAGATCAGAGCCGCGTGCGTAAGCACGCTGACCTTCGATCTCCGCAAACCCGAATCGCACCTACCAACCGAGATCGTCCCTGCACATGGCCTGAGCAAACCTGAACGCCCAAAACCCGCGTGCTCAGCACCCGGCTCCGACACCCACCGTCAAACACGCATACGCATCGCATAAAGCACCCACTCAAGCGTAAGCAAAACGCCCGCGGCAATAACAAGCCAAGGCCAGATCTCAGTAGGCGGCGCTTCGCCCTCCGCCGAACCGGTAAGAACCTCGCCCCCAATGCGCAGTTGCGCGTTCGAACCAATCGCGCTCTCATTGGAGTCCGTCAGATTGACCGCGATCGCGGGCGTCGTTGCTCCGGTAGTGGAATAAGTGCCCACGCGATCGACTACGCCCAGCGCAAGCTGGGCGGTACCCGAAGTCTCGCGCTCGATCAAAGTGCCCTCGCCGTCGCTCGTAATCGCGATGCGCTCGGCATCTGGTGCCGGTGTCAACCGAATCAACTCGTTGGTCCCAAACGCGATCGCCTCGGCAGATGAAACAGAACTCGTGAGCAAATCGACCGCGTTCGCAAGGAAGATCGGCAATCCAAAGTCGATCCAGTTCGAGTAGTAAAGATCAAAGCCGACAAGCAACGCGTCGCCCTGGGGCAAGGGCCAGAGCGAAATAAGCGGGCCGTTGCGCCCGATCACCAAATGCCGAGCGTCGTCGGATTCAGGCAACGCAAGCGCACGCGAGACAATGACCGCATCCATCGACACATCGCGCATAATCGGATGCTCGCGTTGCCAACTCAGCACGTCCGTCGCGCTGGTTTCATCTGGCGGCGGCGGCAGGCTTGAACCCGGCGGCAACAGTTGTGTCGGGACGACGCCAAACGCAATGATGGGAGCATCGATCGCAATATCCGCTGGCAACTGCGCTGCATCAAGAATGATCAGATCCGCCGCCCCAAGCCAAACCAGCTCGCGAGGCAGCACCGCATCCGGGCGCGTGATGAACTCAAGCGATCGCGGACGAAGCTCGCCTAGCACGGTGTCAAGGATGAGCCGTGCAGCATCGCTCGCCCGCCCATCGCGGACCACAACACTGGCCGGCTGCTGCGGGGCCGGAAGAAACGCCGCTGCCGTATCGTCGCTTGCAAGCGAGTCCGGACGATCGATCGTCGCCTGGAGCATGCCGCCGCCAAGGTCGACGAACTCAAAGGTCAGCGGGTGCGAAACCGGAGCAGGTGCCGCCGACTCCGTGGGCTGGGGAAACGAAACCGCCTGCCGCGCAAGGATCTCGCCATCGCGCGTGAGCGTAACGGTCAGCCCCACGCTTGGGTTGGTGCTTTGCAGCCGCAGAAAGACTCGCACCAGCGCGGGATCCTCGAAATCTCGCGTCGCCGAGATCGCCGTGATGCCCACGTTGTTGTGCGGCGTGGTGGGCGCAATCCGCTCAAACCGCGGCGTAGCGCCAGCAATCGCCAGCGGCTTGCTCGGCGTCTCGCCCGCATCAGAATACACAATCGCAATCGCCGGCGGCGCCGATTCGGCCTGCTCATCGCCCGCCCGCGAAGATGTGATCTGAGTCTCGGCGATCGCAAGGGCCGCGGCGAGATCTCCAGGCTGATCCGACGGTTCAATGGCGTCTATCGCTCGCTCGATAGCGCTCAAGTCGCGCGTGGGCGATGCGATCGAGCGTGCCTCGCTCGCGTACGCGATCGCCGAGGCCATGCCCGTGAACCCGCTCTGACGCAAAGACTTGACATACTCACGCGCGCGACGCTTGGCCTCGTCCAAACGCGTTGTCTTCTCATCCACATCGGCATCGGTCGCCGACATCGACGCAGAGCGATCGATAATGACAACGATGAGCTCTGCCCGCGATGCGCCCGCGTCGATCGACGGCCGCGCCAGCGCCAGGAGCAACAGCGCGAGAATCAGGATCGAAAGCAGCAAAAGCCACGAAGGCCGGAGCCACCGAAACGGCACATTTGCCTGCAGATCCCGCACGGCCTGATCCCAGAGCATCGTCGAACCCACACGCACCGGCCGTCGCCGGAGCTTGAGCAGGAAGAACGTGATCAGAATCGGGATCGTGATCGCCGCGGCGATGATGGCCGGGATGGGAGAGAGAAACGTCACGCCGGATTGTTGCCCGCGTTATCACCCGATGAGGGCCCGGCCGCACCATCGTTTGCAGCACCACGAAACCCATGGGCGATCACGAAGATCTCCCGGCTGACCTCCCGGCTGGACTTGGGCTTGAACCCCCGAACCTCCTTGAACAGAGACTTCGTCCGACCAAGCAACTCGGGATACGTCTCCCCTTCAAGAACTTTCATCGCCAGGTTACCCTTCGGCCGAAGCAGCCCCGGGAGCACGTCAAGAATGCGCTCACACAAGTGGACCGAGCGGAAGCCATCGCCCGCGCCCGTGGTGTTTGGGGCCATATCAGAGATGACCACGTCGAAGGCAGTGCCGGAGTCGCCCAACAGTATGCCAGGGTCAATCTCATTCATGTCACCCACAAGCGTGTGGACGTTGGGAGCGATCTGATCACGGACTTCCTTGAGATCGACACCCACGACGACGCCCTTGGGCCCAACAAGCTCGCTCGCGACCTGGAGCCACGAGCCGGGTGCGCAGCCAAGATCGAGCACGCGATCGCCTCGCCCGATGAGCCTCTTGCGTTCCTGGATCTCAAGCAGCTTGTACGCCGAGCGCGCGAGATACCCATCAGCCTTGGCCTGCTTGAAGAACTGATCATGGAGGACTCGGCGGGGCACGCATGAACAATATGCCGAGTCATGGAGTCGCGACGTTGCTTGAGTGTGCTCAGTCAGCCTCGAAGCGCTCGGAATGCGTCGATTGCGCGCTGGCGTGTGTGTTTGAGATCGACAATCGGCGGGGGGTAGCCTGCGGCTTCTCTCGCATCAGGATTCATGCGATCCGGATCATGAATCTCCCTGGGCGACATAGGCTCAAGCTCCGGTAGGAATCTCTTGATATACATCGCCTCCGAATCGTGCCGTTCACTTTGGGAGCAGGGGTTGTAAACCCGGAAGTACGGC
>JAJDDL010000039.1 GCA_029260335.1 Phycisphaerales bacterium
CGCCGTGGGCGAGGACGCCACCGATCTCTCGGTGCCCCATGACCTGTGGTTCCTGGGCTCCTCGCTCTTCACGGCGAGCGATCGCAACAGCGCGGTGGTCTCGGTCGAACTCGATGGAACAGTCTCACGCCTTTACCCCCGCCCGACGTGGCAAGGCGCGAACTACCCGAGCGATATCAAAGTCGCCGCTGGCGGCGACCCGTTCCTGATCCTCCCCGACCGATCACTCATCGCCGTCACCGTGCTCAACGGACACGAGAAACTGGTCCAGCTCCGACCCGACGGCACGCTCACCGATCTCTTTCCCGATCAGCACTTCGAGAACCTCCATCTGAGCTCGTTCGCCCTCGCACCCGACGGCACGATCTACTTCACCGAACTCGGCTCGCGTATCCGCAAAATCGCACCCGACGGCACCCTCACGACCGTAATCGAAAGGGGCCTAGTCGGCGCCCGCGGCATCGCCGTGGATCGCGATGGCTCGCTCGTCGTCGCCGACAGCCGGGCGCGCAAGATCCTGAGAGTTCGCGATGGCAAGATCGAGACGATCGCCGGGACGGGCACCAGAGACCAACAGAACGGCGTCATCTCCAGCGCCTCGTTCATGGAGCCCACGGGCATCGCGATCGCCCCCGACCGAACAATCTATGTCCTGGACTACCCCTCGGACATGACCCCGACAGTCCGCGCCATCTCGCCCGAGGGCAAAGTCCGCACGATTGCAACATCGCCCATGCCCTAGCGAGTGCATCTGCTCTGGCGTTCAGGCGTACCAACGACATGCCAGAGCATCGCGACCGGATGACACGCCGGCTCTTCAACGCACACCTCGCGTGCGGCGCTTTGAGCCCGCTCGCGCTCGCGCAGGAACAAGCCTCCAACGGCGAAACTCCAAAAAACGTTGTTCAAACTGGGCCCAATGCGACCAAGCGCGTTGCCCGCATTGCAGGCCTGGAACTTCTCAGCTCACAACCCATCGACGTGATGAAGCGGTTCTATGCCAGAAAGCTCGGGTTCGAGGTTGAACGAGAGAACCGACACGAAATCCGCTTTCGCACGGGAGTGAGCTCTCTCACATTCAAACACTCGCCGAACACCGATGCGTTCTATCACTTTGCATTCAACATCCCCGAGAACCAGATCAAGGACGCCTTCAACTGGCAGCGCGAGCGCACCGAGCTGATCATGCCGCCGGCCCACTTGAATGACTCGGACATGCCGCGAGAGATCGTCGCGTTTCGTCATTGGAGCGCGCACTCGATCTTCTTCTGGGATCCGGCGGGCAACGCCGTGGAGTTCATCGCGCGCCACGATCTAAGCAATGCAAGCGATAGACCCTTTTCTGCGCGCAGCGCGATTTGTCTGAGCGAGATCGGGCTCGTCGTGCGCGACGTTCCCCAAGCCGCATCGCATCTGAAGAAAGCCCTCTCGCTCCAGACCTATGTCAGCGCGAGCCCCGAGTTTGAGCCCATCGGTGACCAACACGGCCTGTTGCTTCTCATGAAGATCGGGCGGCCCATGGCCTTCGGCAAGGGCCGCACGCGAGCGGTCTATCAGACGGGCGTACGCCTGGTCTCTCCGAGCGCGAACGCGACGCTGAAGTCCTATCCCTACGAGTTTGCAGAGTAGTATCGCCTCTACGCGGCGTCGCGCATGTCATCGCCGAACTCGCTCAGCTCGTCATCGGTAAACCTCTCGGCCCACCGATCCGGACGCACGTTCGAGGGACTGTTCGCCGGCTCGCGCCAATCCTCGGCGTTCGGCAGGGTCAATTCGCTCACCATCGTCTTGCGATAGCCGAGCAAACGAATCACCTCGAGCACGTCGCTCCAGGAAGGAAACGCCGCCTGATTGGCCTTCTTGAAAGTGTCGATCGCCATCAGGAACAAAAACTGCTCTTTGGTCAGTTCGCCTTCCTCGGCTGAGCGTGTGAAATCGCTCAGTCGGCGCCCGGGACCGCGCCGACGCTCAAGCCCGGACGCACTCTCATCCTCAAGATCGCGACGATCGATGCCGGATCGACGATCAACCACCGACGAGGGCTTGGGGCGAAAACTGGGATCTTGGCTCATGGCGACGCTCCGGCGAGGACCGTCAGCCGGCCACGACGTGGCTAGAGCTCGTCGTCCTCTTCTTCGTCGTCATCGTCCTGGAGCGTGTCGCCCTCCAGATCGTCTTCGTCCTCGTCGAGAATGTCATCCTCATCGTCGTCATCATCGATGAGAAAGTCATCATCGTCATCATCGTCATCATCGAAACCGGCGATGAACTGATGCACGGGCACGAGCATCTCTTCGCATTCGGCCACGCTCATGGGCACCACCCTTCCTCATGCTGGCAGGCCCATCGAAGCCCACCGATCGGCGGCACTTTACGACCTCTGATCCGCTTGTCAATCCCCCAGCCCAGGACTTTTCGGACGACCCGTGCAATCGCCCGTTCTGCCCCCCTCCCAACGCTACCATCTGCCCACATGGTCCAGAACGAAAAGCCCCATCCTGAGACAGGCTTCGACCCCATCGCCGGGGTCCTGGCCCTATCGCTGCCCGGCGCGGGCCACCTCGCCCAACGCAAGTACAAGCGGGCCATTTTCATCGCTATCGGCATCCTCGGGCTCTACTTGGGCGGCCTGCTCATCGGCGGGCTCAGCGTCGTCGACCGCAAGTCCCCCCGCTCAGAGACCCGCATCAGCTTCATCGCCCAGGCCTTTGTCGGCCCCATTGCCTTTCTCACCGACTACGTCCACCAAACCCAGTTCAAGACCACGGTTCAGCGCAGCGGGCCAAGAGGCGGCACCCTGCCCCCCGTTATCGCGCCGCCGGGCCAGAATCGCATGAACCTCAGCCTCGGCAAGGTCAACGAGATCGGCGTGCTCTATACCGTGATCGCGGGCATGCTCAACTTCATCGCATTCCTCGACGCCCTGCTCCCCTCGGTCCGCCGAGAGCAGAAGAAAGAGGAAGAGCCGATCCGAACCACCGGCGCACTCGATGCCGTGCTTGAAAAGGGTGCCTCGTGACCCATCTGCTCGCCTACCGCCCGTTGATCGACCCGCTGGACCTGCACGAGGTCTGGTTCTTGCTCCTCATCCCGCTTGCGCTGTTCGTCTCGATCGCCTACAAAGCGGTGCGGGTCGACGACATGAAGACCTTCTGGCCCGCCGCCCTCTGGATGGCCGCCCAGATCGTCGTGGGCATGATCGCCCTCGGCACGGCGTTCTTCGTTGTCATCGAGTGGCTCGTCCCCATCATCGCCCCCACGCCCATGTGATGACCAGTGACAACCACTGACAACCACTGACAACATGGGGGCGAGATTCACCCGCTCGCTCGCAAGACCCGATAGCAAGATCAACGTGCGATGGCGATTGCAAACGCCGTGAATGTCGGCATTGGTGTTGAGACGCAGACCCCGAAGCGAGGCGAGCGATGGAGTGGTGGCAGGCGATCATCCTGGGATTGGTGGAGGGGATCACCGAGTACCTACCCGTGAGTTCCACGGGCCACCTGATCATCGCCAGCGGGCTCATGGGCCTGACCGAGCCAGCCCAGAAATCTGCTGTCGACGCGTTCAACGTCGTGATTCAAGGAGGGGCAATCCTGGCGGTCCTCGGGCTCTACTGGCCTCGGGTCAAACAGATGATCCTGGGCCTGCTCGGCAAGGACGAGGACGGCAGACGCTTGGCTTTCAATATCGTGATCGCATTCCTGCCCGCGGCGGTCCTCGGCGTGCTCCTCGATGACTACATCGAAGCACGCCTCTTTGCGCTCTGGCCCGTCGCCGGGGCGCTCTTCGTCGGTGGAATCTTCATGATTCTCGTGGAACGCCTGCGCAAGCGCCACATGAAAGCCCCAGCGGATGGCGAGCACGAGCTCGTCGAACCCGGACGCGAGATGACCCTTGAACGGCTCACCTGGAAGCACGCGCTCATCATCGGTTTTCTCCAGGTCATCGCGATGTGGCCCGGCACCAGCCGAAGCATGATGACAATCACCGGCGGCGTCCTGGTAGGCCTTAAGCCCAAGCAAGCCGCCGAGTTCAGCTTCCTCTTGGGCCTGCCCACGCTCGGCGGCGCCACCGTCTACAAGCTGCTCAAGAACCTGCGCGACTCACAAGCCGAGGGCGTCCCCAACATGTTCGAGCAGCTCGGGGTCGTCCCGATTGCGATTGGCCTCGTCGTTGCCACCGTCTCCGCCGCGTTCGCCGTGCGTTGGCTCGTGGAATTCCTGAATCACCACGGATTGGCACCGTTTGGCTACTACCGCATAGCACTATGCGTCGTGCTCGTTGCGCTGGTGTCAGGCGGAGCGTTCAACGCGTTCTAACGACGGATACGGGCTGACTCAAGCAGCGTCCATCAGAACATGCAACGCATCGGGCTCGGCCGCCAGCCGATACGCCTCCACCCCTTGCGCCAGCCCCATCCGACGCTCGATCAGGCTCGTGACATCGAGCGCACCCCGGCTCAGCACGTCGAGTGCTTCATCCAAGGGCCCCGTCTCAACACCCACGATCTCCGCTTCGCTTGAGATGATCGCACGCCCATCCAACTGTGTCGGCCCATCCATCGCGCCCGGAAGCAGCACGACCTTTCCACGAGGACGAACCAGGCGCAAGGCCAATGCCAATGCGTCATCCACGCCCCGCGAGATGATCACCACGTCCTGATCGGCCCGCCGACCGATCTCCTCGGCGTGGCGATGCTTGACCTGCCACTTCTCA
>JAJDDL010000381.1 GCA_029260335.1 Phycisphaerales bacterium
CACTTGAGCAGATCCGATCCATCCGACTGAGTTCATCCAGCCGCAAGGCTCCAGAGATTGCAGACGGGGATGACACAGTCGTCACGCTCAACGGCGATGTGATCACGGGCTTTGTCGAATCCATGGGCGACTCGCTCCTGATCGAAACCGACGCCGGCATGCTTGATCTCGCGTGGAACCTCGTTCGTGAGGTGCATCTGGCCAACCCCCTCGAGCAATCGGTCGATCCGCTCGCATGGCTGACCGACGGCACGATCCTGGGCTTTCGCGCCGGCTCGATCGACTCCTCGTCACTCTTCACTTCCACGCTCGCCATCGGCGATCAAAGTTCGCCGGGCGAGCCCGCTCGTGGACCATTGATCTCGATCCCGGCGATTGTCGTCCGCGCGATCTCGTTCGATCCCACGCGGCTCGTCCCGCTCAGCGCTATCTCGCCCACAAGCATCGAGACGATCGGAGATAGGCGATGGGCGCCGCCCGTGCGATTCGGTGATTCGAGCATCGCACAACTCGGTGCCGCCTCCATCGTGATCAGCGGCCCGGTCCGCGTGGAATGGCCGATGCCCGACGACGCCACCCGGCTTGCGGGCGTGGCGATGCTCCCCGAAGACTCGATGCTCTGGGGTGACTACGAGCTGGTCATCGCGGTCCGCACAACCGGCGGCGAAGTCCGCGAACTGCATCGCGAGCAGCTCAACTCCCAACAGATGATGACGCCTTTCAATGTCCGGCTCAACGAGTCCGACACGCCAACAAGCACGATCCTCGTGACGCTCGAGTCAGGCAACTACGGCCCCATCCAGGACGAAGTCGTGCTCAAGCGGGCGATCTTCTTGCTCGAACCCTGAGCTTGTTGAGCCCTGAGCTATTCCGGATCGCGGGGCTCCCACCGGACCCGCGCGGCACCAAGCAATGAACCGGTCGCCGCGGCCAGATCGATCTGCGAGATCTGATAGTCCACGATCGCGTTGATCTCCGCTGATTGCGCGTCGGCAAGGCGAGCCGCGGCGTCGAGCACGTCGGTGCTCGTCGAATCGCCCACACCAAACTGGCGCTGCTCGGCTTCGAGCGTTCGCAAGTTGAGCGCCACCGATTGGCGAGCCGCCAACACCCGCTGCCAGCCGGCCTGGATCGCGTCGACGGCATCGAAGACCTCCTGACGGATCGTCTGGTCTCTCCCGGCCTGACTGCTCATGCGCTGCAGGCGGGTGAGGACCGCGCGACGCAAGGAGGATCTTGCCGCGACATTGCCAAGCGGCAACTCGCCGCGCAAGCCGATCGACCAGTCCTCGAACTGATTCTCGGCGAGCGTGTCAAGCGAATCGCCCTCGCTCGAGCCAAGACCATTGACCGTGTAGGTAAGTGTCGCATCGAGCAGCGGCTTGAGCGTGTTCTCCGCGTCGCGAATCGTCGCGGCGTCGGTGAGAAGGCGAAGCTCAAGCTCCAACATCTCCATCCGCTGATCCACCGCCCGCATAGCTAGGTCCGCCGCGTCCAGGTCATACCGCACCGGGTTCGGCGGCGTGTCGGGAATGATCAGTTGGGGCGAATCCACATCCAAGCCCTGCATGTTCATCCGACGCTTCAGTTCACGCTGACGCAACAGAACCTGATTCTCAGAGTTAATGATGTCCTCGAGCCTGTCTGCCACGCCCGCCTGGGCCCGCGTGATCTCAATCTCCGCCACGTCGCCCGCGCGGACCTCACGCTCGGCTCGGCGAAGCTGGACCATGGCCAGTTCATATTGCCGTTGACGGACGTCCAGCTCCTGGCGCGACTGGTACAGCCGCCAGTAGGCCCGATCGACCGCCGCAAGCTCGTTGATCACGCTGAGCTTGGTTTGGGCTTCGGAGATCTGGCGGTTGTAGCTGGCGATGCGAATCGCGTTGGTTGAGCTGAAACGCCCGGCGTTGCGCAACAGCGGCTGGCTGAGCGTGAGCTCCAGGTCGGAAGTGAACGCGGGGTTCAGTGTGCTGAACTCGTTGTTGGATTCCACACGTGTGAATGGGGCACTAACCTCCACGCTGCCGCCCGTGCGGAGCGGGATTGTCACGCCCGGCTCGATGCTCGTGAACTCTTGCTGCGCGCTCGTGAGCGTGCTCGCCGTGGGCGTATCGGTCTGCGCCTGATTGACGTTTAGGAAGAACAACGCCTCAAACGCGGCCTCGGCCTCGCTCAGCGATGCATCGGCGATCGTGGGATCAACCAAAGACACCTGCAGATCGAGATTGCGAGCGAGCGCCGATGCCCGAGCATCGTCAAGCGAGATCTCCACCTGTTCGAGCCCGGCAAAGCGATCCGGGGCCTCGTCAACGAACGCCTGATCGTCCTCGCTCTGGATCTCCGGCGCGGCGTAGTCGCCGATCGGGAGCGAAACGACCTCGCGTGTCCGCTCGGGCTCGACGACCCTGCCGTAATCGCTCTGCATCGGCGCCAAAGGGTTCATGCACCCCGCGACGAGAAACAGGCACACCCCCACCGCCATCGCGCTTGTTCGCATCGGACCTCTCGTGCTATTCGTGTCTGAGCGCTTCGATCGGATCGAGCCGCGCCGCTTTGATTGCAGGGAACATGCCGAAGACAACGCCAGTCGCGCCGCTGAAGCCGACGCTGAGCAAGACGACCCACAAGGGCGTCGAGGCCTCCTCGAGTGGCGATTCGGGGATCGCCTTCATCGCTTGCACCAATCCCTCGCCCACGACCAGGCCGACCGCCCCGCCCACCAGGCAAAGCGTCACGGCTTCGACGAGGAACTGCGTCAGGATGACGCTCGGCCGAGCGCCCACGCTCTTGCGCAGGCCGATCTCTCGTGTCCGCTCCGAAACGCTCACGAGCATGATGTTCATGATGCCGACACCGCCCACGAGCAGGCTGATACCCACGATGCCGCCCGCGCCCGCGGTAATCGCGCTGGCGACGCGCTTGAATCCGTCGATGAACTGCTGCACGACC
>JAJDDL010000382.1 GCA_029260335.1 Phycisphaerales bacterium
CCGACAGGGCCTAGAGTGCCCACGATTGGGCGCCCAGCCCCAGACACGCCGGGCCCCACCACTCGCCTCGGAGCAGCCATGATCGAGAAACAGCACGCCACCGCCGCCGACGCGCTCGCCGACCTGCGCGACACGGGCATCCTCTACGACGGGGCCACGATCATGGTCGGCGGGTTCGGCCTGTGCGGCATCCCCGAGCAGCTGATCCTCGCGCTGCGCGACACCGGGGTCACCTCGCTGACCTGCATCAGCAACAACGCGGGCGTGGACGACTGGGGCCTCGGGCTGCTGCTCGAGTCGCGGCAGATCAAGAAGATGATCTCGAGCTACGTGGGCGAGAACGACACGTTCGAGAAGCAGTTCATTGGGGGTGAGTTGGAGGTCGAGTTCAATCCCCAGGGCACGCTCGCCGAGCGGATCCGCGCGGGAGGCGCGGGCATCCCTGCGTTCTACACGCCGGCGGGTGCGGGCACGCAGATCGCCGAGGGCAAGGAGACTCGCAAGTTTCGCCCGCCGAGCAGCAAGGCCAAGCTGTTTGAGAGCGATCCATTTACCGCCGAGCGTGAGTTTGTGATGGAGACAGGGTTGTACGCCGACCTGGCGTTGGTGAAAGCTCAGACCGCCGACGCGTTCGGCAACCTGGTGTACCACGTCACCGCACGGAACTTCAATCCGATGATGGCGACCGCCGCGGCGTTCACGGTGGCGGAGGTCGATGAGCTTGTTGGCGTTGGCGAGTTGGAACCCGATCGGATCCACACGCCGGGGAACTTCGTGGACCGGATTGTGCAGACGGTCAGTGAGCGGCGGATTGAGCAGCGGACGACAACAGAGGCCTGATTCAGCATCGGAGACGGGAATGATTCTTCAAGCACGTCGCGGGGCCTCGGCCGCTCGCAATCTCGTCGCACTTGTGATTCTCGTAGTTATTGTGGTCGCGATCGTGGTCGTCCTCAATCGCCCACAGCCGAACGCGGTGATCCTGACGAAGGAACTGGCAACGCCCTTGCCCGGCAGCGCGCTTGCCGAGCAATACCCGCTCACCAGCATGCTCTTTCAGAGCGAGATTCGCAACGACGGCGCAACGAGCGACTTCGATGTCGAGGTCGAGGTCCACAGCGCCAACAACAACTGGACACGCTCGACCCAAATCACCATCGAGAAGGGTCAGACCGAGACGGTGATCCTCGATTTCGGCACACTTGATGGGGCTCGCGACGAGTTGGAGTTTGAGATCAGCGTTTCGGCGCGATAACAAGGCTTCGTGTAGTATTTGAGGCCTGGTCCACCCGCTCAGCAAGGAATGTGTTATGTCTGAGTTGATCTTTGCCGCGATAGGTTTGATCGTCGTCTTCCCGTTGGTCATTATCCTGATCATGTGGTTCTCGGTGCGTGGACTTTCCAACGCGATCTTAGAGTTGCTCGATGACGATCGGGACAACGCACAGACCTTGGAGCACGCGACGGAGCTCGACGATTGGGCGGACGCACATGGGTTTGAGTGGATCGGGGCTTATCGCCTGGTTGGAAGTTTCCAGAAGACGACGATCGCCGCATGGCGCAACGCGACCGGAGAGTCGTTCTTGTGCCTTTATCGAATCCAACAGAAATCCTACACGGACTTGTTCACAACTCTTGGAGCATCGAAAAGCGTGACGACGAGCAGCGCAGCAGCGGCTATGTCCGCTCCTTATCCGCCAGACATGTTCGTTCAGGCATTTCCAGTCGTGAATAGCGATCAAACCGAGCTCTGGAGGCGTCACCTCGAGGCCGTGGAGTTTGTGGCGCAGCGCACAGGGCAAGCAGCACAAGTGCCTGACGGCTCATTCGAGCCTCATTTCCTGGGCACCGTGCATCGACACATGGCGTTCCTGAGATCGCTTCCATTCTGGTTGATTCAGAGCCCATGGTGGGTCTGTCGAGCGCCACTGCTAGCCAATCGGCCGATCACTGAGCGATTCGCCTCACTCACGGACGGATCGAAGACCCTCTAGGCCGGTCAAACTGCCAGTTCTTCAGCGTCATTGTGCGTAACTTGGGGACCAGTTGCGGACAACCGGATGCCTGCAGATGCCACCGAGCAAGCCGCGCGCGGATCTGTCATAGTCTGGCGGGGTCGTGTGCGGCGGTGGTCCCCCGCACACGACCCAGTTTCCATCCAATCAGAAGGACAAGGAGGTCCGCCATGGAGTATCGCCTGCGCGTGAACTGGATCGGTGCGGCTTCGGTTCTCGCGATCGCCGCGACTGCCAGCATCATCACGAGCACCGTCGTCGCCTCTCGGGCATTCCTCAAGAAGGGCCAAGAGCAGGCCCAGGCATACCGCGATGTGAGCGTCAAGGGCTCTGCACGCTTGCGGGCCCGCGCGGACACCGGCCAATGGCGAATCAGCGTGAGCGGCGAGGCCCAGACGCTCGAAGAGACCTACGCCCAACTCGAACTCGGCGTCGCCGCGGTGCGAGCTTTCCTGGCCCAAGCCGGTTTTTCCGCCGGGGAGATCGCACTGGGCCCCATCGCCACCGGCACGCACCTTGCCCGCGATGACAAGGGATACCAGACGCGCGAAGTCGAGGCGTACACACTCTCCAGGGAGTTTGTTGTGCGAAGCGGCGACGTGACCGCGATCGCCACTGCCGCTGGCGATGTAACCACATTGCTTCGCGATGGCATACGGGTGCAATCCTCGCCGCCGTCGTTCACGGTCTCGCAGATTGGTGATATCAAGATCGAACTGGCGGGGCTCGCCGCCGCGAACGCGCGGGAGCGGGCCG
>JAJDDL010000383.1 GCA_029260335.1 Phycisphaerales bacterium
ATCGGGTCGCACGCTGAGCCCTGCGGCGTGGTCGTGGCCGCCGAAGGACTCGAGCAAGTCCTCGCATTCACAGAGCGCGCCGTGCAGGTTGAATCCCGGAATGCTCCTGCCCGAGCCACGCAAGATATCGCCGTCGCGGCAGAGCAGGATCGTCGGTCGCCAGAGTCGATCGACGATGCGCGAGCAGACGATGCCGACGACTCCAGGATGCCAGTTGTCATGGCTGAGCAGGACCGCGCGGGACGACTCGCCGCTCATCTCCGTGCGGTCGGCTTCTTCAAGGGCTTGTTTGAGTATGCGTTGTTCGATACGACGGCGTTCGTCGTTCTGGTCTGTGAGCTGCTCGGAAATCTGTTGAGCTCGCGTGCCGGTGGCGGTGGTGAGCAGTTCGAGGGTTTCGCCGGCGTGGCCCAGTCTGCCGCAGGCGTTGAGCCTGGGAGCGAGGCGGAACCCGACGTCTTCTTCGTTGACGTTGTCGCCTGACAATCCTGAGGCCTCGACGAGGTCTCGGAGCCCGGCGATGGGCGATCGCTTGATGCGACGCAAGCCAAAGCGAGCAATCGCGCGGTTCTCGTCTACCAAGGGAACGATGTCGGCGATCGTGCCCAGGGCCGCGAGTGAGAGCAGTTCTACGAGCAAGGTTCGCATCTTCTCATCCACGCGCTGCGAGTTGGCGTGGAGTGTTGCGAGCCGCCAAGCGAGCTTGTACGCGACGCCCGCGCCGCAGAGTTCGCCGAAGGGGTAGTCAGAATCCGGGCGTCTCGGGTGCACCACCGCGTACGCGTTGGGCAAGTCATCGAGAGTCGCCGGCGGGTTGTGATGGTCGGTGATGATCAGATCGACGCCGAGTTCTTGAGCGAGATCGGCCTCATCGCGCGCGGTGATGCCGCAATCAACGCTCACGATTACGCGGGCCCCGTCCTGCACAAGTGTGCGGATCGCGTCTGCGTTGAGCCCGTAGCCTTCTTCGAGGCGGTGGGGGAGGTAGGTCGTGACCGCTGCTGAGGGCTTGAGTTCCTTGAGCGTGTGGTACAGGATCGCGGCGGCGGTCGTGCCGTCGACGTCGTAGTCGCCATAGATCACGATCGGTTCGTCGGCATCCAGGGCGGCGAGAATCCTCGCCGCGGCTTTGTCGAGATCGGGGATGAGCGACGGATCGTGCAAGTGGTGGAGCGAGGGCTCCATGTATCGCTTGGTCTGGTCGGGATCGATGAAGCCGCGGGCTGCCAATATTCGCTGCGCGAGTGAGCCGGAGAGCGGTTGATCGGCACGTGGACGCCACGTCGCACGCAGGCCTCGATCGGCACCGGATTGCCTCGCTTGCGGCTCCTCGCTCGCGGATACGCTCATAGGTCCAGAATAGCGAGCCGTTCACGCAGGCGAGCGACAGGAGATCCGAGGCATGGTCAAGCTCAACAAGATCTACACCCGCACAGGCGACGACGGCTCCACCGGGCTCGTCGGCGGCGATCGGGTCTCCAAGGCCTCGGCCCGGGTCGGGTGCTACGGCAGCGTCGATGAGGCGAACGCCGCGATCGGGCTTGTGATTGTCGAGGCAAGCCGGACCAGAGCGACCGGTCCGGTCTCGCGATCGATCGCTCGCGAGCTTCGCGTGATCCAGAACGACTTGTTCGATCTGGGAGCCGATCTGGCGACCGCGGGCGAGGTTGAGAATGCCCTGCGGGTCGTTGCCGCTCAGGTCGAGCGGCTTGAGGGGCTCATTGATGCGTTCAATGCGCCGTTGGAGACGCTCACGAGCTTTGTGTTGCCCGGTGGCACGCCGTTGGCCGCGGCGATGCACTTGGCGCGGACGATCGTACGAAGGGCCGAGCGGGAGGCGGTCGCGCTGGCCGATCAGGAGCAAGTGAATCCCGGGGCGATCCGGTATCTGAATCGGTTGAGCGACTTGCTGTTTGTGCTGGGCCGGGTTGCCAATGCAGGGCGAGATGAGATGTGGGTGCCGGGGGCGTCGCGATAGCTTGAGGCGATTGCCGAGGGTGGCATCGCCCACACGGGGTGGCATGGCCGCTGCTTTGAGCAGTTATGTCCAGGCTCCTGTGTTTCGTATTTCACGGAGCGATCTACACCGCAGGCATAGCCGCCTAGGGGCGGCCATGGCACCCATGCATGCATGGGCACGCCTTTGTGGGCACTCAGAGAACCGATAGTCTGTTCCCCCCAATCGGCTACACTGGCTCCTGCATGGCGAGCCAGACCACGGCAATCTTCACCGCAGACTTCAAGAAGGTCTTTGAAAAAGAGACCGCAAGCCTTCTGCGCAGGCGTTTCGGATGGTTCACGGGAATCGTGGGCGGGATCGCGTTTCTCAACGCCGCGGTGAGCGTGGTGGTCGTGCTCACGCTCATGGGCCAACCTGTCCAGGAGCGAGCGATCTCGATCGCGCCGATCTGGGCCGCGATCGTTGTGCATCTGGTCGTGGGCACCACGTTCGCAATCGCCTTCTTCATCGATGTGAAGAAGGAACTCGATGATCGCATGATTCTGCGCGCGACTTATTGGCTGGTCGTGCTCCAGGGCAGCGCGAGCATTGTCATCTCGTACATGTTCCCGCTCGGGGTGGAAGGGGCATCGCCAACGTGGGTCCGCGCACTCATCACGGTCGTGGTCACACACTCGGTCGCCAGCGCCTTCTTGCCATGGAGTGTGCGCCAGTGCCTCCGGCCGATGTATTGGCTGGTCATCCTGAACGCCGGGTTCTTGCTCGGCGTCTCGGACTTGGCTCCCGATGACCGCATGCTGATCTTGCTGCTCAGTCCGCTCGCGGGCTTGCCGGGCGTGGTGATCTGTTGGCTCAGGCAACTGCGCCGCTCTGAACGCTCCAAGTTCAAGTTCTTGCAGTCGCGCTACGGCGAGGTCCGCCGAGAGCTCGTCGACGCCAGGCGTTTGCACGAAGCGCTGTTTCCCGCGCCGCTCGCAGACGGGCCCGTGCGTCTGAGCTACACGTACGAACCGATGCGGCAGATTGGCGGCGACTTCTTGTTTGCCCGTCAGAACGACGATGGCGTGCTCACGGTCATCCTCGCCGACGTGACAGGCCACGGCATTCCCGCGGCGCTGACAGTCAATCGCCTCCACGGTGAGATGGAACGCCTGATCGGCGAGGACCCGAACATCCCGCCTGCCAAGCTCATGCAAGGGATCAATCGCTACACGCATCTCACGCTCGCGCCGCACTCGATCTACCTCACGGCGTTCTGCGCTCGCATCGACCCGGCGGAGCATTCACTCGAATATGTCAGCGCGGGCCATCCCCCGGCGTTCATCCGCACGGTCGATGGGCGGATCGATGAGCTCGAATCGACGACGATTGTGCTTGGAGCGACCTCTGGCGATGAGGAACCCGACGCCGGGGAGGTTCGCAAGTTCTCGATTGGCGATGGCTTGATTGCCTATACCGATGGTGCGATCGAGTGCCGGGACACCAAGGACTCGATGTTCGGTATCTCCCGCCTGCGGGCCCTCGTCGCGGGCGATCCGCCCCGAAGCGGGCATTGGCCCGAGCGAGTGCTCGATTGCGTCGGCGGGTTTCGCGATGGCGCCCCCAAGGACGACACGCTGGTGGTCGAGGTGTACCGTCCGTTGCACTAACCGGTAGCACCGCCTTCCAAGCGGTCGCATCTTGTCCACAAGCACTTTTCAATCTCTCCGATCTCAAAGGACTTTTTCATTGCCTGATCTCACCATTGCCCAGTTCCAGGAGTTGATTCGCGATCGGTTCTACAAGACCGATTCGGCGCGTGGCACGCCGGGCACGTTCATGTGGCTTATCGAGGAAGTGGGGGAGCTCGCGACGAGCCTCCAGGATTGTGCCGAGGGCAAGCAGCCGACCGCAGAGCAGCGTCACAACCTCGAGGAAGAGTTCGCCGATGTGCTGGCGTGGCTTGCGACCCTGGCGAATATCAACGGCGTGGATCTGAATCAAGCCGTGACAAAGTACACGGATCCGACCAGAGTCGAGGGT
>JAJDDL010000384.1 GCA_029260335.1 Phycisphaerales bacterium
ATTTTTGCGAAGGTTCCCGCTTCGGGTAATTGTGGTGGCAAGTGTTCTGCTAGGTCGGGAGCGTGTTTTGTCGCGTCGACGAGAATCCGGTTGTGTTCCATAACCGCGTGAATTCCGGCATTTGGGATATCTTTGGAGGGCTGCGAAAGCGACTCCAGTGCATTCTCAATGCGAGCTTTGACAAGTGCAAGATGATCGATCGGCATGCTTAACTCCGCGCCCACCCTTCGATTTTCGTGGGACCCAGTGAATGGTGCGTTTCACGTGCAATTCGAGTTTGCGATGTCAGTCAAGGCGCGTCCGATTTGCCCAAAGTGCTCGTCGGTGAGGTCGTGGTGCATGGGGAGGCTGAAGACCTTGGCTGAGAGGGAGTCGGCGACTTTGGGGTGTTCGGTGACGTAGGGGTCGAAGGCGGGTTGGCGGGTGAGGCCGCGGGGATAGTGGATGGCGGTGGGGACGCCTTGCTCTTTGAGTTTGGCGCAGAAGTCGTCGCGCGACATGGAGAACTTGCTCAAGTCCATTTTGACGGTGTAGAGGTGCCATGCGCTTTCGGCGCCTTCGGTGCGGGTGGGGGCTTGGAGGCCGGGGATGTCTGCGAGCATGGCGTCGTAGCGGTTGGCGTTTTGGCGGCGGGTGTTGGTTTGGGCTTCTAGGCGATCCAGGCGTGAGCAGCCGATGGCGGCGGTGATGTCGTTCATGCGGTAGTTGAAGCCGATGCGGGTGTGGAGGTATTTGTCGGTTTCGCCGTGGGAGCGGAGGGCGGCGATGTCTTTGTTGAGTGTTTCGTCGTTGACGGTGACCATGCCGCCTTCGCCGGTGGCGAGGTTTTTGGTGGCGTAGAAGGAGTAGGTGTTGGCGTCGCCGAAGGTGCCGAGGCCTTTGCCTTTGTAGGTGGCGAGGTGGGCTTGGGCGGAGTCGTAGATGATTCTCAAGCCCTTGCGTTTGGCGAGGTCTTCGACGGCGTCGATGTCGACGGGCATGCCGTAGAGGTGGGTGGCGGCGATTGCCTTGGTGTTGGGGGTGATTCGCTTCTCGGCGTCTTCGACGTCGATCTGGAAGGTGTCTTCGAGGCAATCGACGAAGATGGGGTTGCAGCCGGCGGCGACGAGCATGGAGGCGGTGGCGATGTAGGTCCAGGCGGGGACGAGGACGTCGTCGCCGGGCTGGAGGAGGGCGCCGTAGGCGAGTTGGAGGGCGGTGGTGCCGTTGGAGCAGGTGAGGCCGTGGGTTGCACCGGTTTGGGCGGCGAATCTGGTTTCGAGCTCGGCACAGCGGGAACCTTGGCGGAGGATTCCCGAATGGAGGACGGAGACCGCTGCGTCGATGTCAGCTTGCTCGAGGGCGAGGGACATGAACGGCACTGGATTGGGCTGGGTGGCAGCTTTCCCTTGGGGAGAGCCTTCCTTGGCTTGGTCGGTGGTGGCGGTAGAATGGGACATGGGAAATCCTCCGTGACTTCGCCTGGGCCTCGGCCTGGCGTTGGTGAGCGGAAGGATAGACGCCAGGGCGGCCCAGACCGCACGTGGCGGCCCCCCAAATGGGCTTGGCAAACCGGGCTGAGCCTGCCGAAACCGGGCTGGGCCTGCCGATAGATGCTTGAACAGGAGATCGCGATGGCGAAGACGAAGGTATTGGTGGCCTGTGGCGCGATTGGGTGCGGGGTTTTGGCGGCTTTGGCGACGGTGCCGCAGCCTGGGACGGACGTGTTGAGAGATATTCAGTCGCTCGCCACGGAGTTTGGTGGGGAGGCGACATTCACCAAGCCTGGGCAGGATGCGGAGATCAGCTTTCAGATTCCGACGCAGGTAATGGAGGTGGCGGTTTCGCTCGGCGACTCGGTCAAGATGGGCGAACTGCTGATCCAGGGCAACTCGAAGGAGCAAGAGGCGGCGCTTGAGGCCCAGGTTGAGCGGGCGAACTCGGATATCCCGACGCGGCGGGCGACCGAGCAGCATGAGCTGGCCAAGCTCGAGCTTGATCGGTTGGAAACTGCCAGTCAGCGCGGGGGTGCGAACGAGCAGGAGCTCAATCGGGCGCGGGTCTCGGCGATCATCGCGGGGATCGATGTGGAGCAAGCCGGGTGGAACGGCGACCAAGAGAAGATCATGTTGAAGGTGGTGCAAGAACGGGTTGCGCGGTATTCGCTGCGTGCGCCGTTTGACTGCCGGGTTGTGTCGGTCGAGGTGGATGTTGGTGACACGTTGCGCGAGGGTGAACCCGTGGTACGGGTCGTGAGTATTGATCCGTTGATCATCGATGTGGATGCGCCGCTTGCGCAGGCGTTTCAGCTTTCGGTGGGCGATTCGGCGTGGGCGTTGATTGGGATTCCAGGTCAGCCGGCGGTGATGCAGGGGCAAGTGACCGCGATCTCGCCTGTGGCGGAGTTTGCGGCGAGGTCGCTTCGGGTGCGGGTGGAGATCGAGAATGAGCAGGGGTTTCCTGCCGGGTTGCCGGCGTGGGTGCGGTTCAGTGAGCCGAGTGTTCGGTTTCAGGGCATGATCGTGGACGCGGGGACGGATGAGGCTGTTGGTGGGTAGGACTCGCGTGGGGTTCGTGCTAGGGAGCATGGAAGTTGATTGATCTGACCAAACTCAAGGCGCCGGGCTGGCAGCGGGTGGTGGGGGAGCTGACCTCGCCCGCGCCGGACGATCGCACGTTCTTGGCGAAGCTGACCGCGGTTGTGGGTCAGGTGAGCGGGGCGCGGCAGGCGGTGCTGTACGGCGTGGAGAATCCGTCGGGCGCTGAAGCCGAGCTTGATCCTCGGGCGTTGCTCATTTGGACGCCGACGGGGGGGATCGAGCCGCCGGGCCAGGAGATCGACAACGGGCATGATGTGCTGAACGCGACGCGTGCGGCGGCGAGCAGCGGGCAGACGCGCGTGTATGGCCTGGAGCCGACCGACGGGATCTATGAGGATCAGAATCAGGGGTATGTGGTTGCGGCGTGCGTGCCGCAGCAGGGGGCGGCGAGCAATGCGCCGACGCAGGTGATCTCGCTTGTCTTAGAGAATCGCTCGAAGCAGGCGTTGCAGACGACGCTCGCGCTGATTGAGGTGTTGCTCGGGTATTCGTATGGGCACGCGTTGGCGCAGGCGTTGCGCCGGACGCAGTCCTCGACGGCATCGCTTGATCTGGCGACGCGGCTGATTGGGTCGATTAATCAGGCGCCGGGGTTCAAGGGGGCTGCGATCCAGCTTGCGAACGATCTTTCGCGACAGCTGAGCCTGGATCGCGTGGCGATTGGATGGATCAAGGGCGTCGGTCAAACCAGCGGCGTGATCCGCGTGGTCGCGATCAGCGATACCGAGCAACTCGATCGACGGATGGACATGGTTCGCGCGATCGAGGGCGCGATGGATGAGTGCCTGGATCAGGAGCAGGCGGTGATGCATCCGGCGCCGGATGAGCGCGAGGACGTGATGCTCAGCCAGGCGATCACGCATGAGCACCGCAAGCTGGCGAGTAGCGATGCGAGCTTGCGGGTGGCGAGCGTGCCGTTGCGGGATGGCGATGATGTGATCGGCGTGATCACGGTGGAGCGGGCGGGCGACGAGTCACCTTTGGATCCGCGGATTATCGAGTGGGTGCAGGCGTCGATGGATCTGGTAACGCCCGTGTTGAAGGTGCGTCGGAGCGATGATCGGATGCTCGCAACGCGTGCTTGGAGATCGACACTCAAGGCGGGTTCTTGGGCGGTTGGGCCCAAGCACACGGTCTGGAAGCTTGTCGGGATTTTGGTGCTCGCGTTGCTGTTGGTGGTGACGTTTGTGCAGCTGCCTTACAAGGTTGATGCACCGTTTGAGTTGCAGGCAAAGACCTCGCGTGTGATCTCGGCACCGTTTGCGGGCGTGATCGAGCGGTTGGGTGAGGGGATTGCCAAGGGCGCGAGGGTCAAAGAGGGCGATCTGCTGATCCAGATGCGGACGACCGAGGTTGGGTTGGCGTTGGAGCAGGCGATTGCGCAGCAGACCCAGGCGCAAGCGCGGGCGGACGCGGCGATGGAAGCCGGGGATACGTTTGAGCGAACCCAAGCCAAGGCGGAGATCGAGGGGTTGGTCGCGCGGATCGAGCAGCTGAACTACAACCTGGAGCGGGCGGAGATTCGTGCGCCGATCGATGGCGTCGTTGTCGACGGCGAGTTGGAGCGGCGGATTGGCAGCACGATCGAGCTTGGCGAGCCCATGATGGTGGTTGCGCAACTCGACAAGCTGGAGTTCGTCGGGCGCGTGGACGATCGCGATATCTCGTATGTCGAACAAGGGATGGCCGGGGCGCTGGCGCGCAAGAGCCGCCCGGGCGAGCGGATTCCGATCTCGGTGGATCGGGTGGTGCCGTTGGGCAGGCCCGAGGATGGCTCGAACGTGTTTGAGATCCGAGGTTCGATCGACTTTGACGCGATGGATCCGGAGCTTGCCCAGGAGTTTCGTGCCTCGCTTCGGCCCGGGATGGAGGGCACGGCGAAGCTCGACACGGGCGAGAAATCGATCGCGTGGATTCTGAGCCGGCGGATTCGGGACACGCTTCGGATGTGGATGTGGTTCTAGGGGAGGCATTCGGCACTCGGCATTGGGCGTTCGGCTCGGTGTCTGGGGCTGTGCTTGAAGATTGATGGCTGAGCGTCCGACATTTTCACCGTTTTGGCACCGTGTTCGGGCGATGACGCCTCGGTTGCGTCCGCACGTGCAGATCACGCGTCAGCACTATCGCGGGCGGCGTTGGCATGTGGTGCACGATCCGTCGAGCAACAACTTCTATCGCCTGAATCCGATCGCGCACGAGTTCGTTGGATTGCTCGACGGCAAGCGGACGGTGGAGTCGGCGTGGGAGATATCGCTCACGCGGCATGGCGATGATGCGCCGACCCAACAAGAAGCGATCCAGCTGATTGGCCAGTTGTACCAGGCGAATCTGTTGCGTGTGGACGCGACGCCTGAGATCGATCAGCTGCTCCAGCGCGGGCGCGAGCGGACGAAGAAGAAGGCCATGAGCCAGGCGATTGGCATCATGTACTTCAAGATCCGGCTGTTCAATCCCGATGCGCTGGTGACGTGGGTGGAGCCGATGCTCCGGCCGATCTTGAATCGGATCGGCATGCTCATCTGGCTCGCGTTCTGCGGGTTTGCGGTGATTCGATTGCTGCCCGAGCTTCCGACGCTTTTGAGCGGCGTGGACAGCGCCATAGCGCCCGGCAACTGGCCTTGGTTGATTGCGGTGTTCATTGTCACCAAGGCGATCCACGAGCTTGGTCACGGCGTGGTTTTGAAACGCCACGGCGGGCAGGTGCCGGAGTTTGGCATCATGCTCCTGGTGATGTTCCCGGCGCCGTACGTCGATGCGTCGAGCGCGTGGTCGCTCCCGAGCAAGTGGAATCGGATCGCGGTGGGCGCTGGGGGCATGCTGTTTGAGCTGTTTATTGCGAGCATCGCGGCGATCATCTGGGTGCAGACGCTCCAGACACCCGACAGCCTCGTGCACCAGATCGCGTACAACGCGATGTTTGTGGCGAGCGTGTCGACGATTCTTTTCAATGCCAATCCGCTGATGCGGTTCGACGGGTACTACATCCTGAGCGATCTGATCGAGATGCCGAACTTGATGCAGCGCTCGATGAACCAGATCAAGTTCTACTTCAAACGCTACGTGTTTGGGATGAAGAATGAGAAGCCCGTGACCACCCATGCCGGGGAGCGGTGGATTCTGACTGTCTACGGCATCGGGGCGATCTGCTACCGCATCTTCCTGTTTTTCAGTATCAGCCTGTATGTCATGGGCAAGATGTTCGCGATCGGGCTGATCCTTGCGATCTGGACCGCGGCGATGTGGTTCATCATGCCCGTGGGCAAGTTTGTGCACTTCCTGGCGGCGAGTCCGAACGTGAGTGAGAATCGCGGGCGTGCGATTCTGACGAGTCTGGCGATGATCTTCTTGGGCTTTGGCTTGGTCGGCATGGTGCCTATGCCGGACTATCGCAAGGCGAGCGGCATCGTTGAGAGCCGGGCGTGGTCGGGCGTGTTCTTTGCGGCCGACGGCTTCGTGGTTGATGCGCACGTGGAGCCTGGGGCTCGGGTGAGCGAGGGCCAGGCGCTTATCACCCTTGAGAATCGCGAGCTGCAGACCCAGCGGGAGGCGGTTATCGCGGAGATTGCCCGGTTTGAGGGGATGCGGCGGCGGGCGATGGAGCTTGGACAATCCGCGGCGACCGAGCCATTAGAGCGTCAGGTTGCGCAGCTTCGCGATCAGCTCGACTGGACGAAGCAGCGATTGGCGAAGCTTGTCATCCGGGCGCCGCACGATGGGGTGTTCGTCGGATCCAATCCGTACTCGATGATCGGCTCATTCGTGCGCGAGGGCGAACCGCTGGGCGAGGTTGTCGAGCCTCGGTCGTTGCTTGTGGTGGCGAGTCTGAATCAGCGCGAGAGTTCGTGGGCCGCTGACGGGACGGAGTATGACATTCGCATTCGGATGGTCTCGGCGGT
The DNA here is from genome assembly GCA_029260335.1 of Phycisphaerales bacterium. Classification (GTDB taxonomy): domain Bacteria; phylum Planctomycetota; class Phycisphaerae; order Phycisphaerales; family UBA1924; genus S146-42. The sequence goes on from JAJDDL010000384.1 coordinate 6,476, forward strand.
GCCGACAGAGGTCGGCGGCACGGTGGAGAAGGTCATCCCCGCGGGCCAGCAGCGATTGCGTCACACGGCATTGGGATACCAGGGCGGCGGGGGCACGCAGGTCGATCCGACGGATCAATCCGGCACGCTGGCCAAGAGCAAGCAGTTCATTATCGAGATTGCGCCGGAGGTAGACGGGCTCGCATGGGCGGGGCTTCCGGGCGAGCGTGTCAAGGTCCGGTTTGAGTTGCCTGCCAAGCCGATGCTCACGCAGTGGGGGGACTGGCTGGCGAAGCTTATCCAGGATCGGATCAACTTGTGATAACGAGTTGTTCTCGCATTCGCTTGGTCATGTAGTTCATTGGAGATCTAGCCGCTGTCGCAAGCTCTTACTCAATACGGTGCTCTGTACGGCTCATTGCAGAGCCGCAGGCGCAAGGCCGAGAACCTGAAGGGTCTGGACAAGATCGCCGGGTGGGCGGGGATGCGTCTGAAGCATCGCAAGGCGCGCCTGGCGTGGCTCACGCGCGAGGCGAAGGCGATTGACTTGCTCAAGGGCGATTGCCACGGGTTGTCCGAGGCGGTGCTCAATGAGCAGGTGCTCGACATCCGGGCCAAGTTTGTGCGGGGCAAGGTCGATCGCGATGAGCTCCGTCGGGCTATGGCGCTCGTGCGTGAGGTTGCGCGTCGCGAGACCGGCGAAGAGGCGTTTGTCGTTCAGATGGTCGGAGCGCTTGGGCTCTATCACGGCAGGATTGTCGAGATGCTCACGGGTGAGGGCAAGACGCTGACAGGTTCGATCGCGGCACCCTTGCTTGCGTGGCGGCATCGCCACATGCACATCCTGACTGTGAACGATTACCTTGCCCGACGAGATGCCCAATCTCGCGCGAGCATTTATAAGCGGTGCGGGTGTACGGTGGGGGCGATTCAGGAGGAGCAGCCGCCGCAGGATCGCTTTGGGATCTATTCGCGTTCGATCGTGTACGGCACGCCGAAGCAGATCACGGCGGATTACCTGCGCGACCAGCTTCGGGTAGGCCCGATGCGGACGCCTTGGACGGCGCGGATGCTCTCGCAGCAGGGCAATGGGCCGATGATTCCCGGGTTGCGTGCGGCGATAGTCGATGAGGCCGATGCGGTGCTGATCGATGAGGGCGTGGTGCCGTTGATCATCGCGCGCAATCGCCAAGAGTCGGACATGGCCGAGGTGTATCGGGACGCGACTCGGATCGCGGAGATGCTCGATGAGGGGCCCGACTACTCGATCGAGCATGTGAAGCGGCGGGCGGATCTGAAGCGTCGCGGGCGTGAGCGGGCGCAAGCTTCTTGGGAGAAGCTCGACGCGCCGATCTGGAAGGCCAAGCGGCGCGCTGAGGAGTTGGTGCGCCAGGCGTTGGTCGCGCGGGAGTGCTACAAGCGGGGCTCGCAATACGAGATCATCGATGGGCAGATCATCATCGTGGATGAGTACACGGGGCGGTTTTTGCACGACCGGAGCTGGGAGCATGGGCTCCACCAGTCGGTTGAAGCCAAGGAGGGCGTGGACGTCACGGCCGACCGCGAGACGCTCGCGCGGCTGAGCTTCCAGCGGTTCTTTCGCACGTACAAGGTGCTCAGCGGGATGACCGGCACCGTTGCGGACTCCAAGCGGGAGATGGAGCAGGTCTACGAGCGGCCGGTGACGAGTGTGCCGACCAATCGTCCGCTCATTCGCAAGGCGCTGCCCACACAGACGTTTCGGACTGCGCGCGATCGGTGGGACGCGGTGCTGGAGGAGATCGTGCGGCTGCACGAGATCGGGCGTCCGATCCTGGTAGGCACGCGTTCGATCAGCGCGAGTGAGATGCTCAGCGCCAGGCTTGAGACGCGAGGGATCGAGCATCGGGTGCTCAACGCGACGCAGCACGCCGAGGAAGCGAGCATGATCTCGCTCGCCGGGCGCGCAGGCGCGGTGACGGTCGCGACGAACATGGCCGGGCGCGGCACGGACATCATTCTGGATCCCAAGGCGCGCGAGATGGGCGGGCTTGCGGTGATCTTGACGGAGATGCACGGCGCGAAGCGGATCGATCGGCAGTTTATCGGGCGAGCCGGGAGGCAGGGCGATCCGGGCTCGTCTCGGATCTTCACGAGCCTGGAGGATGAACTCGTCCAGCACCATGCCCCGCGGGTGCTCAAGTTGCTGGCGTTCTTGCCGGGCAAGGTAGAACTGGCGGGCGGGCCCTTGAGCCATTGGGCGTTTCGCCATGCCCAAAGGCGGAGCGAGGGGCGAGACCGGCGGAACCGGGCGGCGGTGCTGCGCCAGGACGATTGGATCGAGAAGCATCTGCCGGGCGGGTGAGTTTCAACGTTTGAGCATCACAGGAAATGGTCGGACAGAAAACCTCCGAGCGATCGGGGGTTATCTTGTGTGCGCCGGAATGTTGATTGAAGCGACTGGAGCTTCTGTATGTCTCTATCTTGCCTCGACCGACCAGCCTGACAGGAAGTGGTGACCTGGCCCCTGGTTCGGTCCTGGAAGAGCTTTTTCGCGTGGGTGATATGGGATTCGTCGAGATTGGCGAGCAGTTCTTAGTATGCTGATGGCTTCGATCGAAGAGAGAGGAAAACAGATGTTCTTGAAGATGACAGCAGTGCTCGTGGTGGGGCTTTTCGCGGCGCTCGCCGCACCGGCTCAGGCCCAGACCGACACCATTTTCACCTACCAGGGGGCGCTCAAAGAGAACGGCGGGTCGGCGAGCGGCTTGTTTGACATGGAGTTCTCGCTCTGGGATGCCCTTTCCAGCGGTCGCAGGGTTGTGCCATCGGT
>JAJDDL010000385.1 GCA_029260335.1 Phycisphaerales bacterium
GGCAACATAGATCCGCGATGAATCCACCAACGCGTGCCCCGCGATCGCCGACCGACCAACCAACATGCGACAGAGCATCCCCTCGCGGCACACCAGCCCCACCTCGGCCTGGACCTCCAGCGGTCCGATGACCAAGCTGGCAAGCACCACGGGACGTCGCTGGCGCTGGCCACTGCTCGGCCGCACCACCGACTCGCGAGCCAAATCCGCCTCCACCCATGTGGTCACGCGTTCGGGCTTCTCGCGAATCACAACCTCAAAGCCGATTCGCTCTTCGTCGATCTCTCTAATCTTGGACACGTGCAGGGCGCTAGTTTTGGCGCCGGTGTCGACTTTGGCCCGAACTCTCTTAATCCCCCAAGCGGGGATATCGACACGCTCGCGCCAACCTAGAACTATCGGATCCTCGCCGCCGTTGCTCACTGCCTACTCCTGGCGTCGCTTGAAATAGGCGACTTCAATGATAGACAGCTTCGCACGCACTCAGCGCTCAGGAACGCTCTAATGTCTCTCGGCATCTGCCAACGACGTCGCCCAACGCCACCAGATCACCCTTGCCCGCAGATCCCCGACGCTTGAACTCGACCGAGCCCTCGGCCAGCGCCTTGTCCCCGATCGTCAGCCGGATCGGCAGCCCGATCAGATCCGCGTCCTTGAACTTCACGCCCGGCCGCTCGTCGCGATCATCGATCAGCACGTCTATGCCCGCGTCGGCTAGCTCTCCCGAGATCTGCCTGCACGCGTCGCGCTGGGCCCGGTCGTCGGGCTTCATGATTGTGATCAGCACGTGGTACGGCGCGATCGCGACCGGGAAGATGATGCCGTCGTCGTCGTGGCTCATCTCAACACACGCCGCGAGCGTGCGGCTGACGCCCAGCCCGTAGCACCCCATGATCACACTCTGTCGCTTCTGGTCCTGGTCCAACACCCCAAAGCCCACGGCATCGGAGTACTTGCAGCCCAGCTTGAAGATGTGCCCGACCTCGATCCCCCGCTGCTCGCGCAACACCGCGCCCTCGGCTCTGGGAGACGGATCCCCCGCGTTGGCATTGCGAATGTCAGCGACCTTGACGCGATTGGCGTCATCGAGCAAGGCCCCGAGCTCCCGCCGCCAGTTGAAGAACTTGACGTGGTGATCCGCCTCGTTCGCTCCCGATGCCCAGAACATCGCCTTGCCCTTCGCGGCATCGGTGCCCTGAGCCGAATCAGGGTCTACGACCAAGAGCACGTCATCTCGCTGAGCCGCGATCGCCGGGCCCACGAATCCGATGGCAAATCCCGCGGCCTTCGCCTGAGCCTCATCGGCCAATGCAATCGCACTGCCCGCCGCGTCGCGAATCTTCCCCTCGTTGACTTCCTGATCGCCCCGCACGACACCGACGACCCATCGCGGACTCGCGTCCTCCCCGGCGTCGAACACCATGGTCTTGAGCATGTTCGGCGGCTTCACCTTCATGAACTTGCCGACCTCTTCAATGCTCCCCATCCTCGGAGTGTGGACCTTGTCCAGATCCGCCAGCGCATCGCCATCAAAGCTCCAGGCCCGCTCGCCGATCTCGCACTTCTCGACGTTCGCCGCGTACCCCGTTGAATCACAGATCAGGATCTTGTCCTCGCCGCTCTCGGCGTTGACCATGAACTCGTGGCTCGCAGATCCGCCGATCGGACCGCTCTCGGCTTCCACCACCGAGAAATCCAGCCCAAGCCTCTCAAAGACCCGGACATAGGCCGCGTACTGCGCGTCGTAGGTCTCGTCGAGCCCACCCGGCCCATCGACCGTGACGTGGAACGAGTACGCGTCCTTCATGATGAACTCGCGGCAGCGCAAAAGCCCCGCCCTCGGCCGGAACTCATCGCGAAACTTCGTCTGAATCTGATACACCGACACAGGCAGCTGCTTATAGCTGTTAATGGAATGCTGAAAGATGTCGGTGATGACCTCCTCGTGCGTCGGGCCCAAAGCGTTCTCACGCCCATGCCGGTCATGCACCCGAAAGAGCAAGTCGCCATACGCCTCGTCCCGCCCGGTCGCCTTGTAAAGCTCGATCGGAATCACCGCCGGCATGAGCAACTCACTCGCTCCCGCCGCTTCCATCTCCTGACGCACGATCTCGGAGATCTTCATCAGGCTCCGCCACGCCAACGGCAAATAGCTATACACCCCTGCCCCGACCTGGCGGATGAACCCGGCCCGGCTGAGCAGGATGTGGCTCGGGGTCATGGCTTCTGCCGGGGCCTCGCGAGCGGTCGGAATCAGAGTCTGCGACCACCGCTTCACCTCGCCTCTGCGGGAGTTTCGAATATTGCTCGTTGTTTGCTCAGTCATGGGCTGCGACTGTAGGTCAACGTTCCGATCCGTTGGGAAGTCGCCCGCCTCGGATTGGACACTCCCGCGACCTCTTAGAACGGCCCCCGCCGCCCCCGATTCGCCACGAGATTGTCCCGCCCCGGAATCACCCAATCGGCGATCTCCACGACCTCCGCAAAGCTCTCGCGGGCCTGATCGACATCCGCGGCGGGCGTGATGACCTTGCCTTGCTCCAGATGCTCAACGGTCGCCACGGCGTCGCCGCAGATTACCGTCGTGCCGAGCGGCTCGCTGAGAATCAACCCGCACATCCCCGCCGAGACCCCCGGCAACGGAAACAAGCTGACCCCGGCAGCCAGCACATCGGGCGCAACCTCGCACGCCCGGATCAAGGCGATGTCCTTGGCAAGCGTCTCGCCCAACTCGTGATCGCCGCTCTCGGCCGCACGCCTTGCTTCCATGGCGAGCGCAATGCCCACGCCCTCACGCTCGGGCTCGTGGATCCACCAAGTGCTGTTCTCAAAGGCTGCCAGCCCGCGCATGGTCTCCGGCCGGAAGCTCGTCAGGAACACATGACTGATATCGCCGGACGTCAACCCCGCCCGCTCGCCCAATCGAGCAGCCATAACCTGCCCCGGCAAGCCCGGATCCACCAATATGGCCTTTTCCTCGGCCCGCACGAGCGTGCACGTCGCATGCCCGGTCCGCACGGGCGACTTCTCGTTCCACAGAGGATTCGCGGCCATCGTCCCGATACTCACAATCCGCACATCCATCATGTCCCCAATGTAGCCGTCCTGCCGAATCTTCGCCGACAAACCCCCTCTTAACCCGCGTGGCAGGCATTCCGCCCGCAATCGCCGAAGGCGATTCAGGCGATTCGGTTATCCCCGTGACATCCTCGTTACGCACCACAACGAAACGATTCCGTACCTTCAGCGTTGAACCCTTGAGAAGAACACTGAACCCCGCGGACCAATCACAGGGAGCCCGAACATGCCTCGCCTCGCTCGCACGATCGCAATCTCGGCCCTCGCAGGCCTCGCCCCGCTGAGCCTCGCCCAGACCGAACAACTCTCGCCGGCTACCGAGCCGCACATTATCGAACAAGACCACAAGGCCGAGCGCCCGCTCGTGCAGATGGCCATCTTGCTCGATACGTCCGGCAGCATGGACGGCCTCATCGAGCAGGCCAAAACCCAGCTCTGGGCGATCGTCAACGAACTCGCCACCAGCAGGCGCGAGGGCCAGCCCCCGATCCTCGAGGTCTCGCTCTACGAGTACGGCAAGCAGTCCATCTCCCTCCAGGAAAACCAACTCCGACAGATCCTCCCGCTCACAAGCGACCTCGACGCAGTCAGCCAAGAGCTCTTCAAGCTTCGCACCAACGGCGGCGAGGAGTACTGCGGTGCAGTCATCGAAGCCGCGTCCAAGGGCCTGACCTGGTCCGAGGACCGCAACGTCCTCAAGATGATCGTGATCGCCGGCAACGAACCGTTCACACAGGGCGGCGTCGATTACCGCCAAGCCGTCCCCTACGCCATCTCCAAGGGCGTGATAGTCAACACCATCCATTGCGGCGACCGCCAGACAGGCATCAGCACCGGCTGGGCCGACGGCGCTCGCCTGGGCGATGGCGAGTACTCGTTCATCGATCAGAACGCCGAGGTCGTCGTCATCGAGGCACCGCAAGACGAAGAGCTGATCAAACTCAGCGCCCGAATCAACAGCACCTACATCGCGTTCGGCGAAGAGGCAACTCTCGGCCTGCGTCGGCAGCTCGAAGCCGACACCAGCGCAGGAGCGGCAAGCCCCCAACGCGCCGCCCAGCGCGCGACCGCCAAGTCCAGCGGCTTGTACCGCAACTCCAAGTGGGATCTGGTCGACGCGTTCAAGGAAGGCGAAGTCAAGCTCGAAGAGCTTGCAGAGATGGATGCCGAGGACCTGCCCGAAGAAATGAAGGACCTGAAGCCCGAAGATCGAGTTGCATACGTGCAGGAGAAGCAGACCGAGCGGGAGGCAATCCAGAACCAGATCCAGGAACTCTCCAAGGCCCGAGACGCATTTGTCGCCGCCGAGCGTGCCAAGGGCGTCGAGGGTGAGACGCTCGAATCCGCACTGCTCAGAGCGATCCGCACGCAGGCCAAGCGTGTAGGCCTGCTGTTCGAGGAGTAGTCCAACCAATCAGCCCATGAAACAGCGACGGCGGTCGAGTGGCATTGCCACCGACCGCCGTCGTGTTCTTTTGGTCCATTACAGCTCGAAGTCTTATCCCACTAAGCCCACCCGCTTGAACTCGTGGCCCGGCAAGAGCTTCTGCAGATTGTCATTACCTAGATGGCTCGTCACAAGCTCTGCCAGCACATCCCGAAAGTCAGTAGTGTGCAACAGGTCGCGCCCCTCGTGCAACTGATCAGGTGCCAGCCCCGGCCAAGCTGTGATCACCTTGCTCTGAGCCGCCGGGCCTCGCTTGACCGCACCGCCCAGCAGGAACATGCAGTTCGCCCAACCGTGATCCGTGCCCCGGGTTCCATTCTCGGCTGCCGTGCGCCCGAAATCGGTGAGCGTCACGACAAGCGTGTCATCCATCCTCGGCCCCAGGTCTCGACAGAACGCATTCACCGCGTCACCAAGCGTCTGAGCGAGCGTCCCAAACGTGCCGCCCCCTCCCTGACCCTGGTTCGCGTGCGTGTCCCAACCACCGAAGTCGACCTCGGCCACTTCAAGCCCCACACCCGCCTTGATCAACCGGGCCACTTGCATAAGCCGACGAGCCAGTTCGGTCTGCGGATACGCCGCGGCTGGCTCATATTCTTCACCCGCGATCGCGCTGAGCTGCTCAACGCCCGAAAGCGTCGTCGTGCCCGCCTCATGCACGACTTGACGCGCATGACCGGAATGTGATCCCGGCTCAACCTTGTACGCATGCTCTAAAGCTGCAAGCATCTGTGCACGCTTGTTGCCCCCGCCCGGCAATGTAAGATCGCGAACGCCACGGATCGCAAACGCCGGGGCTCGCCCGTGCAAGATCCTCGGCAGCGCATCGCCCACGGCGACGGCCCGCAATGGCCCAGACCCCTCGCTCGTCGCCAG
>JAJDDL010000386.1 GCA_029260335.1 Phycisphaerales bacterium
CCTGCCGGCGGACTCTCAACGACCGCAATGTGGTTGGCCTGGGGCTGCTCGGTTATCGCGATGGCATCACTCGTGCCATTGCTGATTCTGCTCATGGACTTTGCCCACTGGTCCTCGAATACCGAACTCGCCGAGCGTTTGCAGTTGTCCGCGTGGGGCCTCGGCTCGCTGGGCATGATCGTCGTGAGTTGGCAGGGCGTCATTCAGATAGCGCAGAACACCACCGGGATCATCGCGTTGCCATTCGCGCTGATTCAACTGCTCATGCCGCTCATTCTGTTGGCGTATCTGATTGTTGAGTTGGTCTTTTTCGTATGTCTCTATCAGCTCTGGAACAGCGCCGGTTGGGCGGTGCGGAACTGGGCCGAGGCTCGCGCGGTGGAACGGCGTCAGAAGGACAAGGCCGAGCGCATGGCTCGACGACCGCAAGTGCCGATTCCAGAGAATCCCGAGCCGTTGTCCAAGCAGATTGCGCCGGGCCCGATGGCGGACATCGCGCCGATTGAGGCGTCGCCTCAAAGTGAAGAGGGCAACCCATACGACCTGGCGCCCTGACGCGGGTTTGAGCGCGCGAGAGGCTCATCCGGACGCCCGATGGCGATCGTCCTACCATCGAGGTTCCCGCCGGGGCGGACCGGCATGAACGATTTGGAGATGGATCTCATGGCCAACGACGCCACGCACGCCGTACTTGCTCGCGACACGAATCAGGCCCTCGGCATCGCGCACTACGCGATCGACTTTCTGGCCAATGGCACGCCGGATGAGTCGGTGCTCGAGCGGACGAACTGGTTTCATACCGATGCCACGCTCTGCGGCCTCAGTGCGCTGACCCGCGGCACGAACGCTCCCAATGTGCTCCGACGCGAGGCGTTTGACTATGCGGTCCCCACGGGCGACCTGGGCGCACCGCTTGGCAAGGCCAAGCACCACGGCGCGACCGTCTTTGGCTCGGCCACGAGGGTCAAGAGTGAGAAGGCGATCGTCGCCAACTGCTCGGCGGTCCGCGAGTGGGATTCCAACGGCACCAACTTTGGCTACAACCCGAGTCTCGGGCACACCGCCGGGGAGTTTGGCCATAACGATTATTATCCGGTCGTGATCGCGGCTTCTCAGATGCTCGGCAGTGATGGGGCAACGGCACTCAAGGCCATGGTGTGCCTCGATGAGATCCGCGGGCGATTGGGCGAGGTGTTCAGCCTCAAGACGTACAAGATCGACCACGTGCTGCACGGCGCGATCGCGTCGGCGGCGGTCTATGGGGCCATGGTCGGCGCGACGCCTGAACAGATCGAGAGCGCGATCGGCATGGTGGTGGCGCACTACGTGCCATTCCGGGCGATCCGCGCGGGCAAGCAGTTGAGCGACTCCAAGGGCAGCAGTGCCGCGATCAGCACCGAGGCGGCGATCCTGAGCGTGAAGCGATCGATGGGCGGCTTCATGGGCCCTCGCGATATCTTTCGCAATCCGGAGGCGATATTTCGGATCTTCGAGGGCCCTGGGCAGATGTTCCAGAAGGTGGGAGCGGGGTTTGCCAACGTAGTGGACGAGGATGCGTCGCCGTTTGATCTGCACCTGGGTATGTCCGGCAGCGACTTTGCCGTCATGGGCATGCACTTCAAGATTGGCGTGTACGAGCATCAGTCGGCGGGCGCGATCCAGGCGATCGTGAGCTTGCTTGAAAAGGCGCCGCACCTGATCGACGATCCGCAGGGCTCGGGGCTCAAGAAGGTCAAGATCATCGCGTATGAGCCGGCGTTTGGGATCATCGGCGATCCCGCGAAGCGAGATCCCAAGACGCGTCAGAGTGCCGATCACTCCATGTGCTACATCATCGCGACGTTGTTGCGCAAGGCCTTGGGCTGCCGACAGATGAACCATAAGCCGACGTGGAAAGAGCTGATGCTTTCGCCCGATGACTACGGCAAGGACGCGCTGTTCAACGAGCAGACCCGCAAGATCATGGAGCGAATCGAGTTCGAGCACGGCGGCGAGGACTACGACAAGCGGTACCCCGATGGCATCCCGACGTCGGTGATCATCGCCGATGCCGACGACAACGAGTTTGATTCGGGGCTCATCATGTACCCGGCAGGGCACGCAAGGAATACGACCGCGGATTTGCAGGACCTGCTGCAAGCCAAGTGGGCGATGCTTGGCAAGATGGTGCAGGAGGATTCGGCGGGCGTGGTCGAGCGGTTCAGCAATCTGCAGGGCAAATCGAGCGAGGACTTGCAGCGGATCAATGAGCTGGATCTGACGATCGCCGGGGCGTTTGACTGATGTCCAATGTCTGCGTCTTCTGCGCTGCGCGAGACGGTGACTCGCCGGAGATCATCGCGATCACACGCGCGTTTGGGGCGAGCCTCGCTCGGCGGGGGCTTGGGCTTGTCTACGGCGGCGGCAGCGTTGGCCTGATGGGAGCGCTCGCGGACGGGAGTCTGGACGCCGGCGGCCAGGTTTTCGGCGTGATTCCTCAATCGATGGTCGCGAAGGAGCTTGCGCATCCGAACGCGACCGAGATGCACGTGGTGCAATCGATGGCCGAGCGGAAGATCCAGATGATGGAGCTGGCGGATGCGTATTGCGCATTGCCCGGTGGGATCGGCACGCTGGACGAACTCTTTGAGGTGCTGACGGCGATTCAGTTGAAGTTCACCGATGCGCCGGTGGGCATGCTCAATCCGGGTGGATTCTGGGATTCGCAGATTGCGATGCTCGATGCGATGGTCGAGCGGGGATTT
>JAJDDL010000387.1 GCA_029260335.1 Phycisphaerales bacterium
CTCGCCGCGCACCAATCCCAACTGCACACACTGCCGCGCAGATAAATACCCGCTCATCAACGCCGCAAGCGTCCGCACATGCATCTGAATCTCGCCTTTACCCCCGGCTTCAACATCCGCCCCGCCCCGCTCCACCCGCAACACATAATCTCCGCCCGCATCAAGCGAGTCATCCTGCAAACGCAGATGCACCCCCGCGGTCATCCCCGCCGGGTACCCGCGCGCCACCAGCGCCGCCGGCACGTCCAAAACCCGGAGCATCCAATACTCCCCATCGCGAGGCCCGATCCGCTGTTCGCCCATCAAAAAGCACACCGGGTGCACAGGCGAGCCCCGGAACACCACCTCATCGCCCATGCTCGAGAACTCGCGGACGAACCGCATCAGCGCCGCCCAACCTCGCGCCGACCGCGCCTGCCAGTCGGCAACGAAGATCTCCTGGCGAAAGTCATTGTCCTTCCGGCGTTGAGAGAGATAGATGTACGCGTCAAGCTCGCCGTTCTCATCCTCGAACGCCCAGCCGTGCCGCTCCTCGCCGCGCCACATCGCCACGCGTCCCCAGACATATTCGCCACGATCGAGCATGCCGTCGTGCGCCGACGCGTGCTCGCGATAGAACGCTTTCACATCCTCGTGATCCGCTTCGCCGATCGTCCGCACCCGAAACCCGTCGGTCGCCAAATCCAAGTCTCGCCGTACGACAAGCTCGCCCAGCGGGATCGTGTATCGCATGTAATGCCCGGTCTGCTCGTACCCGACCCGCCGATAGAGCGATTGCTTCGCGCTGAAAAGCCCGCTCAGCGCAAAGCCCGCTTCGGCCTGCTCGTGCAGAGACTGGACCATGAGTTTCGTCGCCAGCCCACGCCCGCGGGCCTCGGGCGCAACACCGACCGCGACCACGCCGCTCATCGACACAGACTTCCCGCCCAGAAAGACGCCCATGGGCACCGTAAACAGGCACGCCTTGACCCAGCCGCCCTCTCGAAGCACGCGCCAGTTGCCGCGCCCGGTCGTCTCGATCCATTGCAAGGTCTCGTCGAGCGTGCCGCCGGCGAACGCGTGCATGACAATCCGAGCCACCGCATTCGAGTCGCCGTCGTTCTCGATCATGCCCGGCCGATCAACCGCCATCGCCGCCCGCCCCATCTGCGCCGCCGGGCTCAATGAAACTCATGTGCATCGCCGCGTGCCCGAGTTGGGCCTTGCACCATTCCTCATGCGTGAGTTGCCCGAAGATCGGGCTGAACGCCTTAAACTTCTCGCCGCCCTGCACCCGAAGCAGAAACGCGCGGAGCATCTCGATGCCCTCTTCCGTCGTTGTCCCATCCTCCGGCAGCATGTACGAGGCCTGCTTGGGGAGCTTGTACCCCGACGGCATCGGATCGCCGGTGAGCATCTTCTTCTTGTACATCAGCGTGAAGATCTTCCGAATCGGCCACGGCGCCTTATTCTGAAACCCGTCGAGCGCGCATTTCCCAAACCTCGTCAGATGCTCCATGATCTGGCCTGCACCCCAGTTGCCAGTCGTCTTCAATGTCCCGGCCTTGTGCGAAGCCTCAATCGCGTCCAGGTCGCGCTCAAAGTCCTCAAAAGAATCGAACCGAAGGGTCCGCCGAGGCGCTGTCTTGGTGTCCACGGTCATCGCTTTGCTCTCCCACTCGTCCCGATCTCAGGAATCGACGCGCCGTGCGCCACCCAAGCCAGGGTCGATGTAGGGTAAGCGAATCAGCCAGCGACCGCCACGGATCTGCGAAGGGCCAGCCCGCTCGCAATCCGCCTGCCTGCGTAAACGAGTTTCGCAACAAGCGATGCCGGCCGCCCATCCGCGCCGACCGAAACCCCACACTCCGGACACGCACCCTTCCCCACGCTCTGCACGTCATATCCGCACGCAAAGCAATGCCCGATCGGCCGCCAACGCCGACGCTCACCAATCGCCCACCAGAGCAGCACCGCGAGCAACCCACCATTGAACACCACCCCGCCCAGGTAGTAACCCCAAATGGGCAGGTTCTCCTCCAGCGTGAGAGCGGCCATCGCGCCAAACGCCAACACCATCGCGACAACGCCCACAACCCACGACCGAGTCAGCAGAAGCAATCCGACGACCGTGACGGCGTACAACTCCGATTCCAATGGCATCCCGAATCGCGGAGGCAACAGTTCACCACGCCACGAAGCCATAACGAGCGTCGGCCGAGCGAACGCCCACAAGGCCAACCCCACATACCAATACCAGCCGATCCGCCTCGGCTGCACGGCGAGCGCAATCAGAATCACCCCGAGTGTCACCAGACTAAAAGATGGGCCCTTCCACGTGAACCCTGCCATCATCCCGTAGATCGTCGCATGCTGCATCTTCTCCAAGCCGACGAGGTCCATCAGAACCTGCTGCACCTCGACAACCGGCTTGCCCCCGCTGACAAAGTACACCGACGCCCCAAGGAGAAAAACCAGGCAAACCCATCCAGCCGGCCCAAAGCCCCACAACTGCGTCGGATCAATCTGCGGCTTCTGTTTCATGCATCGCTATACCGCTCGCGGCGACCCACGGTTCTGGAAGACAGCCCCCTGCCCGCAACGAAATCCCCCCGATCCGACTACCAAATGAATGTTCGAGGCCCAAACGCTGTTCGTGCCTCTGAACACCGAGGAGCCTCTTTCCATGCAATCTCGATTCGCCACCCTCGCTCTCCTCGCCCTCACTCTCACGTCCGTCCCGACCCACGCCCAGACCCGCGGCATCCTCAACCAACCAGCCCCCTCATGGCAGGTCGATCGCTGGCACAACGTCGCCAAAACCGAGCAGGCCCCCGACATCATCGACTACCACGGCCGGGTCGTCTTCCTCTACGGCTTCCAATCCTGGTGCCCCGGCTGCCATAGCCAAGGCTTCCCAACCCTCACCAAACTCATCGACGACTACGACCAAGCCGATGACGTCGCGTTCGTCGCCATCCAGACCACGTTCGAGGGCTTTGAGACAAACAACGCGGCCGCCGCACGCCAGACCGCCCGACGCTACAAGCTCGACATCCCCGTCGCCCACTCCGGCAGCAACGGCAAACGCTCCCAGGTCATGACCGACTACCGCACCGGCGGCACGCCCTGGACAGTCATCATCGATAAGAAAGGCATCGTCCGCTACAACGACTTTCACGTCACCGTAGAGCGCGCCCACGAGATCATCGACGAACTCCGTGTCGTGGACGTCCCCCGCCCACCCAAACTCGAAACGCTCCCCAAGTCTCGCGGCGGCCAAGATCGCATCGCCAAACGCTTTCCCCCAACACGATTCGACGCCCTTTATGGCACGCACGAAAGTGGGGGAGTAGCAATCGAAGAACCCAAGGCCCCCGCCAAGGCCACGCTCTACCGATGGTGGACCGACTCCTGCCCCTATTGCGTCGCAACCCTCCCGGCTCTCGAAACCCTGCACGAGAAGTACGCCGACGACGGCTTGCGCATCGTCGCGGTCTACCACCCCAAGCCGCCGCGCGAGATCAACCACGCCGAGGTCGTCGCCGCCGCTCGCAAGCGGGGGTTCAATGGCGAGGTCGCGATCGACCAGAACTGGACCAACCTCCGCCGGGCCTACCTCAGTGCCGGCGGCCGCCGAGCCACAAGCGTGAGCTTCCTCGTCGACGGCCGAGGTTTCACCCGTTTCCTCCACCCAGGCCCGGTCTTCCATCCCTCCGATGACCCCGCCGAGGCCCAGCAGGACGCCGACTACAAGCTCGTGGAGCAAGCCGTCGCCTCTGTCCTGAGCGTGGCAATGAAGCCCGAAGAGCCCGAAACCGAGTTCCCGATCAAGCCGAAAGCCGATCCGAACGACAACCAATAAGCGGCGTAAGATCCGCAGAACCCATGGAGAGATCGATGAAGCGCAATTCCAAGCTCTTGTTCCTCGCCGCGGCGGCCCTCGCCCTCGCCGGCTGCACGTGAGGCGATTCTTGCGGGCTAGTTGAGCCCGAAGGAACCGAAACCACGACCGTCGAGCAGCCCGCCGAGCCCTCGCCCGTGGAGGAAGCGCCCACAGACGACTAAGCCGTTCAGAGCCGCGTGCGAATGCACGGGACCTTCGACCCCCAGACGCCAGTGTCGACGAAACTAGCCGGGTGCCATGGCCGCCTTTAGGCGGCTATGCGAGACCACCGGCGTCGCTTCCGTTCCATGTAGCATCCTCCGCGCGCAAGAAAGAACCCGCCCCAAACAAGGAGCGGGTTACTTCTTCAGTTGATTGAATCTCAGTTCGCCGCCGCCGCGGTCTTCTCGGCCTTCGCCCGAGCCTCATCCAGCGTCCCGACATACATGAACGCGTCTTCGGGCAGGTCATCACCCTCGCCGTTGCACATGCGCTCAAAGCTATCGATCGTGTCTTCCAGGCTCGTGTAGATGCCCGGGATGCCCGTGAACACCTCGGCCGTGTAGAACGGCTGGCTCAAGAACCGCTCGATCTTGCGGGCCCGCGCCACGATCATCTTGTCCTCTTCTGCGAGTTCGTCCACACCAAGAATCGCAATGATGTCCTGGAGGTCGCGATACCGCTGCAGAATCTGCTGCACCCGACGGCTCACCCCGTAGTGCCGCACGCCCAGCACCGCCGGGTCCACGATCCGCGACGTCGACGCCAGCGGGTCAACAGCCGGATAGATGCCCTTCTCGGCGATGTCGCGTGCAAGCACCACGAACGCGTCCATGTGACTGAACGCCGTCGCCGGCGCGGGGTCGGTCAGGTCGTCGGCCGGCACATAGATAGCCTGCACCGACGTAATCGCGCCCTTGCTCGTCGACGTGATTCGCTCTTGCAGCTCACCCATCTCCGTGCTCAACGTCGGCTGGTAGCCCACGGCACTGGGCATACGCCCAAGCAACGCCGAGACCTCAGAACCTGCCTGCGTGAACCGGAAGATGTTGTCCACGAAGATCATCGTTTCTTTACCCGACTCATCGCGGAAGTTCTCGGCCATCGTCAAGCCCGACAGCGCCACGCGAAGACGGGCGCCGGGGGGCTCGTTCATCTGGCCGAACACCATCGCCACCTTGTCGATGACGTGGGCGGTCTCGCCCTTCTCATCGGTGTACTCGGCTTCTTGCATCTCGAGCCACAGGTCGTTGCCCTCGCGAGTCCGCTCGCCCACACCGCAGAACACGCTGTAGCCGCCGAACTCACGGGCAACACGGGCGATCATCTCCTGGATGATGACCGTCTTGCCAACACCCGCACCGCCGAACAACCCGATCTTGCCACCACGCACAAACGGGCACAACAGGTCGATGACTTTAATACCCGTGACCATGATCTCGGTCTTGGGGTTCAGGGTCTCAAACGCTGGCGGGCTGGCGTGGATCGGGTTACGCTTCACGCCCTCGGGTGCCGCACGATTGTCGATCGGCTCGCCAAGCAGGTTGAAGACTCTTCCGAGCACCTTCTCACCCACCGGCACGCTCACCGGGGAGCCTTGATCGACACAGCCCATGCCTCGACGCAGGCCGTCGGTCGAGCCGAGCGCGACCGCTCGCACCTTGCCGCCGCCCAAGAGCTGTTGCACTTCGCCGGTCAGGGTCATCTGCTGGCCGTCTTGCTGCCAATCGACCTTGACCGCGTTGTAGATATCGGGCAGTTCGTTCTCGGGAAACTGCGCGTCGAATGTCGAACCGATGACCTGACTGATGGTGCCGCTCGCCATGAATTCCTCGCTTCTACCCGGGCCAGACCGGCTCCGAGCGCTCCGCCCGGACCGATCCGCAGAAATGGGCCCAAGGATAGAACCCGTCGGGTCTCTGGGCCATGAGTTCACCACGAATACAAAGTGCGATTCCACGACTGATCTGTAAGATAGATTGCGTGTTTATCCTCAGAACACCGCCGCAAGCCCTCATCCTGCCCTCATGCCGTGGATACCCCTGGTCCCCAGGCCCCAAATTTGTGTGCTCAGAACATTACTTTGACATTGACTGGCAATCCCGGCAGCAGTATTCTCGACGCGGCTATCGAGTAAACCTTTGGCCACGAGGGCACAATTTGTTATGGTTGTGTTCGGTATGTTCGAAGAAGGCAATGATAGGAGGAGATAGACATGAAGAAGGCAGTACTTACCGCAGC
>JAJDDL010000388.1 GCA_029260335.1 Phycisphaerales bacterium
TCGGCAGCTTGCGACCGCGGAGGCTCGATACCGCCGAACGCATGCGATGGACACGGCGCTGGATGTGATCGGGAGCAATCCGAGCGGCGAGAGGCTTGAGACGGTTGTCGGCGATCGAGACCTGGAGGCAGATCGGGTGTCCCGCCGGGTGTTGCCACTCACCGAGGTGACCAACGAATCGAAGTACGAAAGCAGGTATCACATCGCAAGCGCGAAGGGCGTGCTGGATGCCATGGAGGCGATGCTAACCGAGCGAGAGGGCAATGGGGGAGCGGAGAATCTCCAGCCCTTGGACGCCGAGACATTCGCACCTCGTATGGAGCGGCTCGCCGCGGCGCGGCAGGAGTATCTGACGGCCTATATCGAGTATTGGTCGCAGACCGTTGTGCAGGAGGTCGTGGCGGGCGGGTTTAACTGGAGCGATGCGGAAGGGGCGTTTGCAAGTGGGCTGGATCCGGTCGAGGTCAACAGCCGATTGCAAGTCGAGTTTGCGTGGTGCACCTCGGCGTTGGACGAGAGTTACTTTGAATACCTTGAGGCGGGTGCAAAGCAGGACGCCCTTGAGAGAGTCAGGAATCTTTCGGCAGCGGTGGGGCTCTACAAGAATACCAATCAGCCGGACGTTGCCGCATGGGCTGCCAACTTCACCGGCAACGGATCCTCGCTTGAGAGCGTTGTCTCGGCACTGCGCGAGCCGGCCGACGAGAATGGCGACCATCCGCTGTTGACCAATGCGTTGTTCGCACCAGCCGATAGCGTCAAGCCCACCGACTACTACTGGTCGGGCCTCATGCTCCGGTTGCTCGAACTCGCGTCGGACGAGGGAATGAGATCTGTTCAGGACGCCCTGGGATTTCTGCGCGATAACACGTCCAAGCGACCACTGAGTGCAGATGGGGCCGACGCGTTGAGCTTTGCGCAGATCAAGCCCATGGCGGCAGTCATTCAGGGCGCTGCGGCGGGCGGCGACTCGCTGGGCGGCTGGAACGACGCACTGGTTCTCAAGCTGCCCGCGAATACCCGGGCTCACATGCGTCGGTTGCTCGGCTGGAACGAGCTCGAACAGGATCAGCGCGACAAGGTAGTCAGGTTTGCCAAGATCATGACGGTGCTTGTCGGCGAACACGGCCGAGAGCTGGAGGAGTTGCAGTTCAGGGCGGTGCTCTTGGACTTTGATGATGTCTATCGCGACTTGCCCCAGAACCCATCGCCCTTGAGCGATGAGGAGCGGGAGGCGTATCAGAAGTTGTTGAATGAGCGGACGGGGCTTCGGTATTCCTCGGGCAATGACCGCTTGTCAGAGCCGAGGGGCACCGACGCAAACATCGACAACGGGACCGTTATTGAGCTGGGCGAGTTGCTTGCGAGCACGGGCGGGGTTCGCGTCGGATTTGCGGCGAACTCTCAGAGCGACCCCGATCAATGGGGAGAACTGCGAGGCAACTGGGACCTGCTCATGGCTCTCGTGCGGACCAACAAGAAGGTTGATGCCGCGGGGGAGTCCTACTGGCTCGCAAAGATGCAGAAAGTTGAGATAAATGGTGACGGCAGCGCACGCAAGGCCGGAGGAGATCTTGCTTACTACATCGGGCTGCAGATTGTGGACGACGATGGTGTTCGAGAGAACGCAGTAGTCGATGTGTTGGATGATGGTTGGCCCGATTAAAAGGAACTCGCGCTCGCGCGTGGTTCTGTCGGAGGATGTGCGGCATGACCGCTGGTGATGGGTTCGCTGTGACGGCGTTCGGGAAACACCCGGGCTGGGCCGATCACATCGATGACATCCCGATGCAGACTGCCGAGCTCAAGCTGGCTCGCGAGTTGCTCTATGCGCACGGGATCCGGCGCGTGATCGACCGAGGCGGCTGGGCCGAGCTGCCGGCTGAGAAACGTTTGAGCGGGTTTGATCACTGGTTCCTCTGGTCATTGGAGGGTGTTGCCATCGTCGGTCGCATGCTTCGATCGACCGACGCGAGCGGACGCTCGGCGTACCCGTTTGTCGTGTGCGCGCAGGTGCCCGCTGCGAACGCGAGATGGATTGTCAGCGCGGGTGGGCCCATCCTCGAACGCCTCGCCTCGAAGTGCCAGGCTTCGGTCGGCAGTGAGCAGGTGATTCAGGCGGTTGCAGAGGCACACGAACAGCTTGCGTCCATGAGCCACAACGCGGACCAATCGCCCCGCGAAACCACCCGAACCGCTGATGCGATGCAGGGCGAGAATCCGGGGAGCACCGGGGTCTATCGCATTCTCTATCAGTTGGAGCGCGAGATGCGGGCGTATGGGGCCGCGGGCGGCAGCAGTGGATCAGAGAAGATCGATCCCTCGCCTCGCCATATCAGGTTGCCCGGGCGGGGCGGCTGGGCCCTGGAGGAACTTGCCCATTGGGTTGGGTTCATGCAGGAGCACCTGGCTCTGGGGGTCCCGATTCTGGCGATCTGCCCCGAGGACGCTTCGTGGTGTGACGCGATCGTCGGTGGATTGGACGACGGATCGCTGGTCCCGATGATGATGAATGCGGCTGGAATGCGGCCAGCGAGCGAGACGGCGTACGAGCTCGAAGATGAGTTTGTGGCCCGGGCCGATGAGGCCATCGGGCGATCGGTCGAGGAGATCACCGAGCGAGAGCAGGCGGCCGAGGGCTTGCGTCGCGCCACGGGGGCCATGCGCAAGGGTGCCGACGCTGCGAAAAGCAAGGGGCTCGGCCTTGGCCGTTGGCTGCGAGGCAAGTCGAGCTAGCTGGCGAGAGGATTCTCCTGCTCGGGAGGTGCGTCTCATGCTCCTGTGGTGCCACGGCTTTGAGTCGGACCCACGGGTCGGAGTTGTCACAAACTTTGTCCATAGTGAGTTCGCCGCAGGTTTTGCGCGGTCGTTGTTCGGGTAGGTGTGTTGCACCAATCGCTTAAGCGTGCTAATCTCCCGCGTGGCCGGGTGGTCCGCAGCCGCGGGCCGTGGGGAAGGTATCGCCGCCGCGAGCCGACGGACAAAGGAATGAGACATGAGAGCGAGTGTTTTGGCTGCTTCCCGTGCGATCGCGCGGTCAACCAGTGGTGTGGGCATGTGGTCGGTGCTCGCGCTCGCGTTGCTGATGGGCGTGCCGGTGCAAGCACAGGATGATGCGCTGGGGAGGGTGAGCCCGGAAACGGCAGATGGGGCTCCATTTACGATCGATCAGATCCTGCTGGAATATGCATGGAGTCGCGAGGGTGATCCGTTTGCGGAGAACCCCGGGCTGCCTGGGATCGAGTCGATGTACGACACGACCGTGCGTCTGCTCCAGACCGATTCGGGCTTCGTTCGTCCGCGGTCGGGCTTGCCGACGGTCACGCTGACGCTTGCAGAAATCAACGCGATGCCCGAGCAGGTGCTGCACCGCAGCGCGGTCGTCGCGGTGATGGAGTCGATTCGCAACAGGCTGAATCGCGAGGGCGTCATCGGCGTCTTTGCCTATCCGACAGATCTGGTCCTGCAAGGCGCGGGCTCCGATGGGCGGACCAACGGCGACACCTCAATGCAAGTGCGGGTGCTGATCGGCTGGGTGAGCGATGTTCGGACAATCGGCGGCGGTGGCCGCTTTGATGACGGAGCGGTCAGCAATGAACCCCAACACGATCGGATCAGGGGCAACTCGCCGGTCGCGCCGGCAACCGAGGACGCGCGCAATGTGCTCGACCGCAATGCGCTCGATGAGTACGTGCTTCGGCTGAATCGCCATCCGGGACGGGCGGTCAACCTGGGCGTGGGAACGGGTACGGGCCCGGGCAGCGTCGTGGTCGACTACCACATCTTCGAAGCCAAGCCCTGGTATGCGTATTTCCAGCTCTCGAACACCGGCACCGAAGAGACCAACGAGTGGCGCGAGCGTTTCGGCTTTGTTCACAACCAGCTAACCAGCAACGACGACATTCTCACGCTCGATTACGTAACCGCAGGCTTCGAGGACTCCAATGCGCTGATCGGGAGCTACGAGGCTCCCTTCGGTAGCAAGGACGACCTCCGCTGGCGGATTCAGGGCTCGTACAACGAGTTCACCGGATCGGATATCGGGGGCGATCCCGAGAACGACATCGATGGAGATGGCTGGTCGTTCGGCGGAGACGTGATTTGGAACGTGCACCAGGATCGAGAGCTGTTTGTCGATGTCGTCGGCGGGTTGCGGTATCAGGAAGTCACGTTTGACGCGGCGAACCTGAACACGGCGGGCGACGGCACGTTCTGGCTGCCGCACATCGGCGTGCAGGTGGATCGGCTGACCGAAATTTCGAGCTTTGTTGCGGGTGCTGACTTCGAGATCGGGATCGCGAACGAGGACTCGGCTGAGCTCGAGCGTTTGGGTCGCGTCAACGTCGATAGCGAGTGGGTGATCTTCCACTACAACCTGGAGTGGTCGTTCTTCCTGGAGCCGGTCATCTTCCGCGAGCAGTTTCTGGATCTGGATCCCACGTGGAACCCACGCAAGACCCTCGCGCATGAAATTTCGGTGGAGTTGAGGGGTCAAGAGGCGTTTGGTTCGAGAGTCGTGCCGAACTTCCAGGCCGTTTCGGGTGGTGCTGCCACGGTGCGTGGATATCCGGAGTCCGAGGTGCCGTCGGACTCGGTCGCGGTGATCTCTGGCGAATACCGGTTCCACTTGCCGCGAGCGTTCGAGCCTGGCCAGCCGACCACTTTCCTGGGCCAGCCATTCAAGACCCGTCCGCAGCGGACGTGGGGTCGACCGGATTGGGACCTTGTGTTGAAGGGCTTCCTGGACATCGGGCGAGCGGTGAACAACGACGGGCTCTCGTTTGAGCCCGACGAGACGCTGATCGGTGCGGGGATTGGTGCGGAGATTCTGTTCAAGAGGAACTTCGTG
>JAJDDL010000389.1 GCA_029260335.1 Phycisphaerales bacterium
CAACTGGATGATCCCAGGCAAGATGGTCAAGGGCATGGGCGGCGCGATGGATCTGGTCGCGGGTGTGCGCAAGGTCGTCGTGACCATGGAGCACTGCAATCGCAAGGGCCAGACGAAGATTGTCAAGGAGTGCACGCTGCCCTTAACCGGCGCATCGTGCATCGACATGATCATCACTGATCTGTGTGTGCTGGAGATGGATCACGAGCGGCACCGCTTCCGACTAACCGAGCTTGCGCCGGGTGTGACCAGCGCCGAGGTTATCGAGAAGACCGACGCGGAGATCATTGTCGAAGGTGAGCCCAAGACGATCGAGGTGTGAACTCATGATCTACAGAGTGCTCGGAAACGATCGTGTCTCGGGCAGCGAACGCGAGGTATGGCTCGAAGCCAACACGGCCGCCGACGCATCGCATCACGCGACCAAGCGAGGAATCTCCAGCCCCAAGGTCGAACACATCAAAGAGCAGGATGTTCCGTTGCACCAGCCGATCATCAAGACATCTGGGCAATCCAGGCGTTCGAGCGAGCTCCTCGAGAGGCCCGTCTGGACGATCGCCCGGGGCGTGGCGCTCGGTTTGCTGATGTTTTACCTCATCCTTGTCGCGATCCGAGTCGTGCTTTTCATGTTTGGCGTGGCGCTCGGTTCTGCGATGTAGGACATTGAGGCGACACTCGCTATCCTCGTGTCGGCATGAAGGACAATCGAACATCCGAGCACGTCTTCCTGCGGGGGCCTCGATCCCGGCTATCAGAGTTCGCTCGCGTGGTTCGCATCGGGCGCGAGTTCATCAAGGGCTTTCGATCGCTTCACTTTTCGGGCCCATGCGTCACCGTCTTCGGCTCCGCTCGGTTTAAAGAAGGCAACCGGTACTACCAGATGGCCGTGGAAATGGGCGAGGCGATCGCGGGTGCGGGCCTCACGACCATGACCGGTGGCGGGCCGGGCATCATGGAAGCCGCCAATCGAGGAGCACGCAACGCGGGCGGACGATCTATCGGCTGCAACATCCAGCTCCCCGAGGAGCAAGAACCCAACCCCTACCTCGACAAGATGGTCGAGTTCGACTATTTCTTTGTTCGCAAGGTCATGCTCGTGAAGTACTCGGTGGCGTTCGTGGTGCTGCCGGGCGGATTCGGCACTATGGACGAACTCTTCGAGACCGCAACGCTCATTCAGACCGGCAAGATCCACTCGTTCCCGGTGGTTGTCATGGGCACCGACTACTGGCAGCCGTTGCGCGAGTTTGTGCGCGGCACGATGATGACCGCCGGCACTATTGGCCCCAACGACCTCGATGACGTGGTGTTCACCGACTCCATAGAAGAGGCGATTGGTGCGATCCGTCTCCGCGGCCGAGATCGACCCCACGATGAGATCCTGAAACCGTCGCGTGTGCTCGGTGAATCGAACGGAGCGACCGTGCCAAAGACGCCTGCGAGTTCATCATGACCGTTACCGCTCGTGCAAGCTTGCGACGCCGGCAAGTGCTGGCCCGAGGATTGGGCTTTGCGGGCGCAGCGGTGCTCTGCCCGCGCACGCTTGCAACTACGCCTTTCAAGGGTTCGCATGCGGTTCGATTCGCGGTCATCGCCGATCCGCATCACGGACTCGCCCCGGACGCAGACAAGCGACTCGCCTCGTTTGCCAAGGCATGCGAGCTCCGCGAGGGCCTGGACTTTGCTATCCAAATCGGCGATTTCTGCCATCCCACCGACGACGCTCGCGCGTTCGTGGAGCAGTACGACGCCATCGAGCTTCCTCGGCACCATGTCCTGGGCAATCACGACATGGACAAGGGCACCAAGGCGCAAGCCATCGCGCATTGGGGCATGCGCGACCGCTACTACGCGTTCGTAGAACACGGCGTCCGATTCATCGTGCTCGACCTCAATCACATTCAACAGGGCGACACGAGAACCGACTACGCCAACGCCAATTTCTATGTAGACGCCCCACTACGCTCCTGGGCCGACCTCGCCCAACTCGCCTGGCTCCGCACGACGCTCGAAGCCGAGGACCTGCCCACGGTTGTCTTCAGTCATCAGCCCTTGGGCATCGGCAAACCAGAGGCTGAACTGCCCGAACGCCAGCACGAGGTCCTCGACATCCTGACTGCGGAGCGCGAAGGGCGATCGCCGGTCTTGGCGTGCTTTTGCGGGCATCTGCACGTGGACCGCGCCGAGCGTGTCAGGGACACGCATTGCGTGTGTATCAACTCGGCGAGTTACCTTTGGCATCGAGGCATGATTCCGTATCGAGACGCGCTGTTTGCCTTCGTGACGATTGATCCGGCAGGCTCGATCACGATTGAGGGATTGGCCAGCGAGTTTGCAGACGGTCATCCGCACGACGATGGGCTCGCATTAGATGTCGTAGGCGTTGCGGCGAAGATCAGTGATCGAAAGCTCCGCCTCTGAAACGCGTGGGCTCCATTTGACATGAACGGTCCGCGTGCTCACGCACGCGGCTCTGAAGCTACCCTGCTCTCCATGGCCTGGCTTCACGATCTCAGCCCGTTCCTCTTTGAGTTCTCCAAGGGTGTGGGCCTGCGCTGGTATGGCCTGAGCTATGCGCTCGGCTTTATCGCGGCGTGGGCGCTCTTGCGCTTGCTCGCGAGCCGCGGCACAAGCCCCATCCCCAGACAACGCGCGATGGACGCGGTCATGCTCACCGCTATCTGCGTGGTCATCGGCGGTCGCCTCGGATACGTCCTCATCTACAGCCCAAGCCTGCTGACCGACTTCGGCGGCTCGTTCCCCTATTGGGGCGTGTTCAAGCTCCATCAGGGCGGAATGGCAAGCCATGGGGGCATGGTCGGAGCCCTCGTTGCTGCGTTCTGGCTCTCCAAGGGATTCAAAGACGAATCGGGCGAACGGATCGGCGCGGCTCCGACCTCGCGCATCCTGGACGTCTTCTGTCTTGTTGCGCCCGCCGGGCTCCTCTTCGGACGACTCGCCAACTTCATCAACGGCGAGCTGCTCGGCAAGATCGCGGCACCCGCCGGACAGCCGGCGCCCTGGTGGGCAGTCCGGTTTCCCCAAGAAGTCTTCGAGCGTCCCGATGAGATCTCATCCGAGCAATGGCTGGGCCTGGCGCGGGCGGTTGGAATGCCGGATCAGGCGGTCACGGTCGCAGAGCAGAATCAGTTCGAGACGCTCTACGCGGGGCTCGTCGAGCAGGTCCAGGCCGGCTCGGCACAGGCTCAACAGACCCTCGAGCCGTGGATCAACGCCCGGCATCCATCCCAGCTCTACCAGGCGATCGGTGAGGGGCTTCTCGTCGGAGCCGTGGTCTGGGTGTTTGCTCGCAAGGAGCACAAGCCGCTGACGATCTCGGCTCTTTTTGCCATCGTCTATGGCGCACAGCGCATCGTCACCGAGTTCTGGCGGCTTCCGGATGCACATCTCAGCAACGCGCTGATCCTCGGGCTCAGCCGAGGCCAGTGGCTCAGCGTGATTATGGTCCTTGCAGGCGTAATATTGCTTGTCTGGGCAATGCGACGTGACAGCACGAGGACGCCCGGCTGGGCACGCAAGGCTTCGAGCCTGAGCGACGACTGACCTATCGCACCGTGGCTCTCAATCACAACCCTGCGCAAACTCATCGAGATAGATGAAGAAATCGTCGGCGTCAACATCGCCGTCGCCATCCATATCCGCGCGGCAAGCCTGGCTAACCGTCAGTTGCACGTCGTCGAAATCGACCTCGATGCCCGGGCCTTCGCTGGTATTGACGAGCCGCACTATCAGCGGCAGGCCGGCAAACGCCGAATCGTCCTGAGCCGCAAAGCAGACACTCGTGCGCTCAAAAGTCCCCTCGGCCGGGCTCCGCGCGTTCTGCTCAGACGCGACAATCGTGTCGCCGGCGAGCAGCTCGATGCGATACCCAGGGAACCCCTCGAAGAAAAACTGCTCTTGATAGCGCTCAGAGAAGTACTCCATCGGATTGCCGATCGCCACGGTCAGCGTGTACGTCGCGCCGGCGCGAACCGTGGCTTTGAGTTCTTGGAAGATGGCGACCTCGCCCTTGATGAATCCCGGATCGACATAGAGCCAAGCGACATTCTGCCCGCGCGGAGCCTCACTCGGATACGCGTCGGCGGGCGGATTCCAGCCGCCCCAGCCGATCCACTTCGGATCGCCATCGCCGCCAACGCCTTCCCAGCCGGGCGAGCCGCCATCGATCCCGTTGAGAAACTCGTCATCATCGAACACGACCGCTTCAAAGCCGGCGTTCTCGATCTCGATGCTCTGGGCCGACGCGGTTCCGGCCGTGCCCATAAGAAGGCATGTGCTCAGGACTCTCGACACTTGAAGCTCCTCTTGCTTGTCGCTTACTACTCACCGGCACACCGAGGGCTTGAGCCTTGCTCGACGCGATCTTGAACCAAGGAGCAATCCGACAAGCGTGCGTCAGAACGACAAGAATTACCTCAAAAAAGACACGGCCCCGGATCGAGTCGATCCGAGGCCGTCAGTAGGAGTGGCACTCGTTCAGCAACCCGCGGCGAACTGGTCGAGGTAGCCAAAGAAGTCGTCGGCGTCACAATCGCCGTCGCCGTCGAGATCGCAAACCGACTGATTGCCAGACGCGAAAGCATCCAGGTAGTCAAAGAAGTCGTCGGCGTCGGCGTCGCCGTCACCATCAAGGTCCGCCGGGCAACTGAACGGCACGATGGCGCTGAGCTCGATGTCATCAATGTTCCAGCCCGGGAAGGTCTGGGAGCTGTCGGTATGCCCCATCACCCACCGGACCTGCACCGAGCTCTGCCCATCGGCAAGAGCGGAGATATCGAACTCAACCGCCTCCCAACTCGTGGGGCTCAGATTATCATGATCGGCGTGGTCCCAAATCGAGACCCAGTTGGCGTTACCGACCTTCACCTGCACCGACGCATGATCGAACGACACGCTCTCGATCGCAAGCCACTTCTGGAATCGAAGCGTGACACCGGTCACACCGCTGAAGTCCATCACCGGCGAGGTCAGGTATCGCTCGGGCATGTTGTTGGAGTAGTCGCCTTGGAGGTTGTATCCAAGGACGTTGTCGCCGGTGAACCCGCTGGTCGGATCGCCGTTGCGCGATCCACCACCGATGGGCTGGCCGAACTCCCAGTCGCCCGTGGTGCTGAAGCCTGGGTCAGTGTCGTCGACAAGAAACTCATAGAGCGCCATCCGGCCGACATCGATCGTGACGCCCGCAAGGTTCGAAGGCCCGCCGTCGGGCGGCAAGTCGCCATCATCGGCGTGGTAGCCAAACGAGTCCGAGCCCCAGAACGGCGCGTCCGGAGCGTACATGACCGTGTCACCGCCAAGCACGAAGGGCACGCTGTCGATCAGCTCGCCGGTCGACGCATCGAACAGTTCACCCTCGAATGGCAGCGAGTCGACCACGTAGAAGAGCGTGCCATCGGGCAGCCCATCGTCGGTCGCGTCGAGTGCGATATGAAGGGGCGTGTTGGATGGCGTCTGCGCGAAAACGTCGTGTGCGGTCGGTGGTTGCGGCACGCAGCCAGGGCCTTCAATGGTCAGCTGGAAACTGGTCATCTCCACGGCACTGAATCCCGTCACCCGCACGTAGTAGGTCTCGCCGGCAACGACATCGAAGGTGATAGTCGGATAGATCCCGTCGTAGCCATCGAAGTTGCACACGATCTGATTCTGCGTTGTGCCCGGGCAATCGGTATGCGCGGACAGGTAGAACGAATAGAGCGAGTCACGTCCGTCGATTGTGACGCTCCCATCGGTCACGGGTGTGTAGGCATACCAGATGTCCTTGTTGAGATGAGAGTTGCGGTTGCAGGTCGAGCTGCCGTCGTTGGTGGCACCGATCGTGTTCCCGAATGTGACGCCGGGGCACAATGGCAATGCATCTACACAATCATCCGGCAGATTGAACTCATCGCACGCGTCGCCAATGCCGTCGCCATCGAAGTCGGCTTGGTCGGCGTTGGCCGCGTGCGGACAGTTGTCGTCGATATCGGGGATCCCGTCGCCGTCGCTATCGAAGTCCGCGGAGATGTCGATCGCGTACAGAAAGCCGAAGTCGGCGTCGCCCGGGAACCCGGTCGCGAAGTACGCGATGGTGCCATCTGGCGAATACGCGCCCATCGAGCCCGCGGACTGGTTGTACCCGTCCACGTCCTCCAACTGGAGTTCCCAGAAGCGCTCGGCGTGGCTCGCAATGTCGTAGCCCCTGATCCACTGCGATTCGCCGAAAGTCCCTTGCCCGCTCGTGATGAACTGGGTTTCGTCGGGCGAGAGCGCAAAGCCCCCCATCATCGTGTCAGACGACGGCGCAAACCAGAGCGTGTTGCCGTTGGCGTCTAACGCCCACCAATCTGCGCCCAGCCAATCCGCTGCGTAGATCGTCCCGCCATCGGTGATCTCGAAATCCACAATGAGGCTGCCGTCGCCGGGATGGTGCGACTGCCAGTTCATGCTGCCCTCAGAATCGAACGACAGCACCCCGTTTTGCGGGCGAATCATGATCTTCTCGCCATTGGGATGGACCTTGGGCGCGCTGCCGACCGGCAAGAGCACCTGTCCGCCATCCCAGAGAAATTCGCTGTCGTAGTCATAACAGCTCAGACTCGGAAAACCGCTTCGCGGTCGCTCGACCGTGACGTAGAAGCGATCGGTATCGAAGATGATATCGTGGCGAAAGAAGTTCTCGGTGACGCCAATGGGCGCACCGGACCAGAGCAGATTGCCGTTTGGATCCAGACAGAACACGCCCAACGGGTCGGGAATGACCCGCCCGTCCTGGACCGCATAGATATTCCCATCGGGGCCAATGTTGGGACCGGCCGCAAGCTCGTTTCCGTTGGGGTTGTTGAATCGCCACCGGACGCTGCCGTCAGGATTGATGGCAATGACGAGGTTCGCGCCGGTGATAATCGTCCCGTCCGGAAGGAACGAGATCGCGTTGCCGCCCCCGGCACCCGGGACGGTCCAGAGAAGTTCGCCGTCGGGCGTGTAGGCGTACAGGCGCTCGTAGTTGGAGGTGTATACGCGTCCGTCGGGGCCAACCGCGACAACCCGGCCGAGCGATGCGCCCTGGAGACGATGCTTCCAAAGTACACGATCGTCAGCGCTCGCCGAAGCACCGATGAACCCGATGGTGGCGACCACCGCTGCCGCACGAGCCGCCCGCACACACAGAGCTCCGATTTGTAGGTGTTTCATCTGCATGGTCTTCCCCTAGCTTTACCGTTGGAGGGTCACGATCGCGTGAGCCTGAATAGGCCGCCATGCAAGAACCGTGCCGACATCCGATATGTGATTACCCGTGATCAGGGGCAGTTCCATACTCGCGTTGGCCAATACTGCCGCCCCACGTGGCGGGCCGGTTGGGATCAGGATCATCGAGAGGAGCCACCGGCACTATCCCAGTGCAAAGCACCCCCCAAGAACCGATCTCGGACCTAGTTATCTCCAAGACCTCGGGATGCGCCCGACTTTCTGAAACTCCTGCGGCCTCGGGCACTTGCGGGCAGTATCATGGATGCAATCGTCACTGCGGTGTGGGGAAAACTAGGAGGGGACTGCCCCGATGATGGTGAAACTCGCTCTTTCTGTCTCATGTCTCGCTGGCTCCGCGTTCGCGCAGGTGGCGTTCGTGGATGTCGCCGAGCTCCGTGGTCTGACCGGCTATCAGATGGCCAATGGTCACGCCGGCGGTGTCGCCGCGGCTGATTACGACGACGACGGCGACATCGATCTGTTCCTGCCGACCGAAGAGTTCATGGCAGATCTCTTCTTTGAGAACCAGGGCGACGGACACTTTGTGGAGCGCGCCCAGTCCCTCGGCTTGGACTCCAAGATTGCCGCCCGCGCGGGGCTCTTCCTCGACTTTGACGCCGACGGGAGACTCGAC
>JAJDDL010000390.1 GCA_029260335.1 Phycisphaerales bacterium
TCCGCCCCACGCCGACGGCACCGCAGCGGAGCACCCGATTCTCCCTCGATGCGGTCATGGTTCTTTGATTCCGGTTCTTGGAGGAGAGTGAAGTTCGACGCGCGGCTCAGGCCGTCGCTTCGTCAATCGCGGCTGCGATCGCGTCCTTGTTGGTCAGCCCCACAAACTTCTTGGAGACCTCACCACCCTTGAACACGATCACCGTCGGAATCGCGCTGACGTATTTAGCCGCGGCGTTCCGATTCGCGTCGATATCCATCTTGCCCACACGCACCTTGCCCTGATACTCCTCGGCGATCTCGTCGATCGTCGGAGCAATCATCCGGCACGGCATGCACCACTCGGCCCAGAAGTCCACCACCACGGGCGTGTCCGATTGCAGGACATCGCTCTCAAAGTTGTCGTCGGTGAACTCCAGGACGTTCTCATTAGCCATGCCCGCGATCCTCGCTTCGCTGTTGTGCCCGGTGGGCGGTTGCGTGAAGGCCAATCGTAGCCGGTCGACCAGCCCAGTCCGATACCTTAGTCAACCCATTTCAAGTCCATCCCGCCCGCCTCGGCCGCCCGGAACGACCTTGCGTGGGCACTAACATCGTGCACCCGGCAGATTCGTGCCCCCGCAAGCACCTGCGCCAAGCTCAACGCGAGCGTGCCGGCCAGCCGATCGCCCGGCTCGTTCTGACCGTCGGATCCACCATTCCCGGCCTCGGCCCGCCCCACAAAGCTCTTGCGGCTCAACCCACTGAGCACCACAAAGCCCATCTGGGCAATCTCGCCCGTTCGCCGGATGAGTTCCAGATTCTGTTCCACCGACTTGCCAAATCCCAGTCCCGGATCCACCACGATCGCATCCGCTCGAACGCCCGCGTCCATCGCCGCCCGCGTGCGCAGGAGCAGGAAGTTGCGAACCTCCATCACGACATCGCCAGCCATCGGCGCCTTCTTGTATTGATCCGAGTACGAATCTGTGCTCGGCATGCGCAGCCGGTGCATCAAGACAATGCCCGCGTTCCGCTCCTCGGCCAGCGCGAACATCGCCGGATCATCGAGCCCCGCACTCACGTCGTTGATCGCGTCCGCGCCCGCATCGAGCGCCGCCAGCGCAACCTCGCTGCGCGTCGTATCAATGCTAATCGGGATCGAGCCCAGCGCACCGTCCGCTGCGCGGATCGCCCGGATCATCGGCACCGCCCGTTCTATCTGTTCAACTGCCGAGACTGGCGCCGCGCCCGGTCGCGTGCTCTCGGCCCCGATATCGAGAATCGCGGCCCCTTCGCTCACGAACTTCTGCGCCCGTTCGACAGATGCACCGACGTCCTCGACGCGCGAACCCGCATAAAAGCTGTCGGGCGTTGCGTTGAGAATCGCCATCAGCCGCGGCCCGGAGGTATCCAACGACTTGTCTTGGCCGATCTTCCACATGCCTGGATGATTCGCTGCTCAACCCGGGCATGCGCACGCATCACGCGACCCAATGACACCTGGGGCGACAGCCCCCTGGGCCTGGACGAAAAAAAACGGCCCGTCCGAAGACGAGCCGTCGTAGAACTACGCATGCATGCTCCTGCGGTCGGCGATCAGAACCGCGGACCTTCGCCGTTGCCGCCGCCAGCCGGTGCCATCTCCTCGGCGACCGACGCGATCAGATCGATGATCCCCTGGGGCACATGGATCCGGCCATGGAGCCCGCCGGCGCCACTGGCGACCGACATGCCGATCGGCGCGAGATTGTCGGGGATCTCGATGTTCGGGCCGCCGCCGCCCATCATCGCCATCAATCCCATGGCCTGCTTGCCAAGCGTGCCAACATCCAGAAACGCCTGCACCACGCTGCCCTTGGGCTGACGCGAGATCGCCTCGCGAAGCATGTTGCCGCTGGCGAGCCCGTTGCCGTTGTTGGCCGACTCAATCGCCCGTGCCATCAGCTCATCGTTCTCTGACATGGTCGAGATCATGCCGCCATCAACGTTGGCGTAGTAGCCCCGCGGTCCGCCGTTGGGACCGAAGATCATCGAGAACGCCATCGCCATCTGCTGGCCCGCCGGATCCTCGGGATCGGGTGTCATCTTCATCGTCCAACGGTCTACCGAGACGCCCGCGATCTCCTTGACGTTCGCATCGATCGTGGAGTTGAACGAGATCCCGCCCTGGGTCATGCCGTCCATCTTCGAGACCATCTCACGGCTGGTCGAACGCAATGCCTGCGGATTGCTGCTCGCCTTGAACTCGAGCATGTTGTGGAAGATCCCGCCCATCATCAGGCTCGGCGGGTTGCCCATCACAAACGCGGATCCGTCGTGCAGATCCATCAGCTCGCCCATGTTCATGAAGCCAAACGGATTCGCGCCGCCGCCGTCATCCACCGAAATCGCCGCCTCGCTCATCTTGGTCATCCAGGTCTTAAGCCCGGGCGAGGACATATCCATACTGAATGCAAAGATGAATGGCATGTCCGGCACATGATCAAGCAGCCCCGACGCGTTGCCGCCACTTGAGGCCAGTGATGCCGCGTCCGAACCTTCGCGGAACTGGGCGCTGATGTC
>JAJDDL010000040.1 GCA_029260335.1 Phycisphaerales bacterium
GTCGCGGGCGTATCAGCAGTCGCTTGGGATGCAGATGGGCGCGATGCGGACGGCGTCGAACTGGATCGGCGGGGCGCACATCAATCGCCACCACAAGGGCGATGAGGGTGGGTTGGATCCGATCCGGCCGGTGGATGTCGAGAGGCAACGGCGGGCGATCGAGCTGATCTGTGATCAGGCGTTCAACGAAGAGTCGTTCGGGCTGAGCCCGGAGCTTCTGGCGAAGTTCGGAGCCAATCAATGGTTCGATGAGCGGGGCGGAACGCCCGATTGGCCGGTGCATGACCAGGTGTTGGGCGTGCAGGCGTCGGCGATGAGCATGCTCATGAATCCGACGCGTCTGCGTCGCGTGCTTGACAATGAGCAGCGGACGGCGGCCGGCGAGGACGCGTTGACGGTGCCCGAGATGCTCGAGCAGATTCGTTCGAGCGTTTGGGATGTGAGCGGCATGAGTCGGAATCCCACGGCGCGGGAGCCGGCGATTTCGAGCCTGGATCGGAACCTGCAGCGTGAGCATCTGAACCGGTTGATCGACCTGGCGACGGGTCTGAACTGGCCGGGCGCGAGTGGGGCGACCTTGTCGTCGCTTGCTCGTGAGGAGTTGCGTGAGATCCAGGCGACCGTTGGGAAGCTGCGAGGTGGCAACTTGGATCCGTATACCAAGGCGCACCTGGCAGATGCGAGTGAGCGGATCGAGAAGGCGCTGGACGCGGGGTATGTCCGGACGGATTGATCGGCTTTGAGAGAACTTTTGCACGCCCGGGTGGAAGCACTCGGGCGTGCTTCTTTTTGTGGGCAGGGACTTACCACAGAGGGCACAGAAAAGAGGCGTGGTTGGGCTGGGCTTGAGATTGAGTTGGGGGGCTGTGTCGAGTATTCTGGTAGGTGTGATCGCGGGCGTAGTGCAGAGGAGATGTGAGATGAGACGAGTGATTGTGAGTGTTCTTGCGATGGCTTGCGGCGGCGCATCGGCGCAGTCGATCTACTCGGTGGATGTGTTGGGCGATCGGTTGGTGCGGATTGATGAGCAATCGGGGATTCCAGAGCCGGTCGGGGTGCTGGGTGTGGATATCGATCACGCGGATTTGGCGGTGTTCGAGGGGCTGCTCTACATGGTTACCAACTCCGAGGCGGGGTCTGACACGCGTTTGTATCGCGTGAGTGTGAACACGGGGCAGGCGACGTTTTTGGGCGATATTGACGCGGATCCGAATGGACGTCCGGTGGAGTTTGGTGAGGCGCTTGCGAGCGATGCGACGGGGCTCATCTTGGGATATGACCCGCTGGTGAATGGGGACGCGACGTCGATCGCGTACGGGCGGTTGAGCGAGGATGGTGGGCTGACGGACTCGATCGTGATCACGGGATGTCATGATGGGTGCGATTCGGACGGAGCCGCGTATGACTCGGTGCTCGAGGTTGTGTTGACGGTGAATGGGCGCGAGAAGGACGAGCGGAACGATTGGGGGATGTTCGAGTTGGATGATGGGGTTGTGTTCAACGAGGACTCGACGAGCCAGGCCGTTGCGAAGGGGCTGCTCAACGATATCGCGATCGATTTCAATGATGATCTGGCGTTCGGCATCTCCCACGACCCCGACGGCGGAAGCGGGGGCCTGTTGGTGTTTACGCGGTTTGGCTCGGAATGGGATCTCACCGATGTGATCGAGATCGCGGGCGAGCCGGTGCGGCTGATGGGCGTGGTGTTAGCATCGCAATCGGATTGTGCGGCGGATATCGATGGCGATGGGGATGCGGACGGTTCAGATTTCTTCGGGTATTTGGACTTGTTTGCGAGTGGGGATGGGCGCGCGGATATCGATCGGGACGGGGATATCGATGCCGAGGATTTCTTTGGGTATTTGGATTTGTTTGCGGCGGGTTGTTGAGGAGTCGGACTCACCGCGGAGGGCCGCGGAGGGGGGAGTTGGGTTTGCGCGTGGGGAGGTGCGTTGGACGGATTTGTGCGCGGCGCGGTTTAGGAGGGTGAGTTGTTGAGGCCGCCGAAGCGGCGGTTGCGGGAGGCGTAGTCCTGGATGGCTTTGCAGAGTTCTTCTTTGTTGAACTCGGGCCAGAGGACGTCTGCGATGTAGAGCTCGGCGTAGGAGAGTTGCCAGAGCAGGTAGTTGCTCAGGCGTTTTTCGCCCGCGGTGCGGATAAGCAAGTCGGGGTCGGGGAGGCCGGCGGTGTCGAGGTTCGCGGAGATGAGTTCGTCGGAGATGTCGCTCGGCTCGATCTCGCCGGCCTTTGCGCTTTGAGCGATGGAACGGACGGCGCGTGTGATCTCATCGCGTGCGCCGTAGTTGAGCGCGAGACAGAGCGTTGGGCCGGTGCAGTGGTTGGTCGCCTCGATGACGCGTGCGATGGCTTCACCCGCGGGGTCGGGGAGGTCTTGCCAGCGGCCGATTGCGCGAAGGCGGATGTTCTCGCGAATGAGCTCGTCGCGTTCGTTATCGCAGTAGATGGCGCAGAGTTCCATGAGCGCGTCGACTTCTGCTTTGGGTCGTTTCCAGTTCTCGCTTGAGAAAGAGTAGAGGGTGAGGGCTTCGACGCCGAGTTTGCCGCAGGTCTCGACGGTTTCGCGGACCGCGGCGGCGCCGTTTCGATGGCCGAAGATTCTGGGGAAGCCTCGCTCTTGGGCCCACCTGCCGTTGCCGTCCATGATGACGGCGATGTGGCGGGGGATTCGGAGTGGGTCGATGCCTGGGATGACGCTCTGGGGATCGGCGTCGGGGTTGATGATGCGCATTTGCTCCAGGCGAGCGGCGGCTTGTGCGGATAACTCCGGGGCGGTAGTTGTCGCGACGTCGGGTTGGTTGGTGGTGGAATCAGACACGGGCGAGGAACTTCGTCAACTGGCAAATCAATGACGTTTTTGGGCGGGACTCCTGGGCAAAGCGTGTTGGCCATGCGATCTGATTCATGGGAATTGGGTCTAGCTTATCTCGATCGTTTGCTCACGGTCGGGGCCGACGCCGGCGAGGGTGATCGGTGCTCCGGCGTGCTCTTCTACGTACGACAGATAGTGTCGGGCGTTCGAGGGCAAATCCTGTATAGAGCGGACGCCTGTGATGTCCTCGGTGAAGCCTGGCAAGGAGATGAGCACGGGCTTGGCCGATTCGAGGGATCGGGCGTCGGGCAGGAACCGCTCAGTGCGGTGGCCGTCGATCTCGTAGGCGTTGCAGACCATGATGGGGTCGATGCCTGAGAGGACGTCGAGCATGGTCATGCAGATTCGGTCGATGCCGTTGAGCATGACGGCGTAGCGCAGGGCGACGAGATCGAGCCAGCCAATGCGTCTTGGGCGGCCGGTGGTGGTGCCGAACTCTCGGCCTCGTTCTCGGATGGTGGTTGCGAGTTCGCCCTGGATTTCGGTGGGGAACGGTCCGCCACCGACGCGTGTGCAGTAGGCCTTGCAAACGCCCATGATGTTGTGGATGGACTTGGGGCTGACGCCTGCGCCGGCGGGGATGCCCAGGGCGCTGGAGTTGGAGGATGTGACGAAGGGGTAGGTGCCGTGATCGACGTCGAGGAGGGTGGCGTTGCCGCCCTCAAAGAGCAGGCGTTTGCCGGCGCGTTGGAGGTCGTGCAGGAGGTAGGAGGTGTCGGTGATGCGTGGGCGGAGTAGTTCGCCGATTTCGATCAGGCGATCGGTGATCGCGTCTGGAGAGGGCAGATCAGGGTCTTCGCGGACATCCTGGTGGGCGAGTTGTGCAGAGCGTGCGACGAGTGGGCGGAGTTGGTCGGGGCGGAGCAGATCGCCTACGCGGATGGCGGCGGCGCGGTGGGCTTTGTCGGCGTATGCCGGGCCGATACCTCGGCGGGTGGTGCCGATGCCGCCGGTGTCTTCTTTTTCGCCAAACTCGCGTGCGAGTAATGTCTCGCGTCTTGCGTCTTCTGCTTTGTGGTAGGGCGTCACGACGTGGGCGCGATCGGAGAGGACCAGGCCAGCGGTATCGATGTCCTGGGACTCGAGGTTGTCTATTTCCTTGAGCAGTTGCTCGACATCGGCGACGACGCCGTTGGCGATGATGGCCTTTTTGCCTGGGTAGAGGATGCCCGAGGGGATGAGGTGGAGGCTGATTCGTCGGTCGTCGACCACGATTGTGTGCCCGGCGTTCGCGCCGCCGTTATAGCGGACGACCGCGTCGTGCTCGGTCGCGAGTCTGTCGACGATTTTGCCCTTGCCCTCGTCGCCCCATTGCAGGCCGATGACGGCGGTGGATTGTGGTTTGTCGTTCTTTTTCATGTGTTACCGGGCGAAGGCTAGGGGGCAGATGCTGTGGTTTCCTTCGTGGCGATCAAGGGGTTCTGCTTGGGCGATCCGATAAACGCCTGGAGAACCTCGGTAGGGCAATACGTGGTGGTTTGGCCGATGCGATGAGCCGATCTGAGTGCAAATGCCGCCAGCCGGAGAGTCCATCAAGTTGAAGTGCCCGAACCTGCGTTGCCGTCGCGTGTTGGCGGTTCCGACGACCGCGCGTGGTCAGGTCGTGCGTTGCAAGCACTGCATGACCCACCTGCGGGTCCCGATGGTGACTTCCAAGGTCGAGAAGCTGCCGGACATGCCTCGTCCGTCTTGAGTCTGAACGGGGCCAAGTTCTAGATAATCAATGCGAGCCAGGCGTAGGCGATCGGTCCGACGAGCAGGGGCGAGTCGATGATGTCGAGGATGCCGCCGAAGCCCGGCAGGGCTTGGCCAGAATCCTTGGCCATCGCATCGCGTTTGTAGAGGCTGATGGCGAGATCGCCGGCTTGGGCGACCAGGCCGATGATCAGGCCGGTGGGGATGGCGAGCAGGATGGAGTGCTCGCTCACTGCGTCTATGAGGGGCCATCCGGCGAGCGCGACGCCGA
Organism: Phycisphaerales bacterium; assembly: GCA_029260335.1. Lineage (GTDB taxonomy): Bacteria > Planctomycetota > Phycisphaerae > Phycisphaerales > UBA1924 > S146-42. The sequence goes on from JAJDDL010000040.1 coordinate 4,857, forward strand.
TTGAGGCGATGACACCCCCGATGAGTCCTTCCCAGGTCTTCTTGGGGCTGAGCCAGGGGATGAGCTTGTGTTTGCCGATGGCCTTGCCGGTGAAGAACGCGCCGATATCGCATGCCTTGGTGGTGACGAGGATCCAGAGCAGGAGCCAGGCGGAGTGTTCCTGGCGCAAGGCGAGCAGAAAGCCGAGCATGACGCCCAGGTGGACGAAGGCGAGCATGGTGCCGCCGAGAGATGCCATGGCGCCGATGGGATCTTTCGAGCGGCAGAGGTCCAGGGCTGCGATAACGAGGATGGCCACGACGTAGCCGAGTGAGCCTGGCCCCTGGGCGCCGGCGCTGACCGAGGCCATGCCTGCGATGGTCGCGAGGATGACGATTAGTGTGTTGACCCTGGTGCCCTTGGCCTTGAGGAGGAGGGCCAGTTCGCGACTGGCCATGACGCCTAGAAACAGGGCCAGTGGGAGGAGAATGAGCGCGGGAGCGACATTGCCTTCGCGTGCGAGGAATGAGGGCAGCCAATCGGGTGCGGTTTGTTCGGAGAGCCACTGGTCAAGCCAGAGCATGCCCACAAGGGCGGCGATGAGCACAGGGCCTAGGAGGAGTCTTGCACGCACGGGCGGACTGTAACCCAGATTTGGTGCGTGCGATTAGTCGACGGGGAGGTTCTTTTTTTTCCAGAGACTGCTGAGCTTTGCCGGAGTCGTCGGTTCCCAGACTTTGCCGTCGTGCATGGAGGTGCGGATGAGGTTGCCGTCTGCCTGGAGCAGGGCGACTTGGGCGGGGATCTCATCGCGGAAGACGGTCTCGAGGCTGTAAACGCCGAGCCTTCCTTCGATCGCTTTGAGGGTGTCTTCGCGCATCCTGACCTTCTGGTCGACGGTGCGGTAGGCGTAGAAGGCGTAGTCGCCCGGCAAGCCGGTGGCGGTGAGGAGTTGGGGCAGGAGGATCGCACTGATCTGGGAGATATAGCCCTCGGTCGAGAAGAGGGGTCTGATCTCGGTGGCGGGCGTGCCTGGGCCCTCGATGTGGATTTTGAGGCTAGCGTTCTGGCGTGCGCCGATCTCCCGGAAAGTGGAGACGTCGAAGCCACTTCTGCGTGTCATGGTGATTCGCCAGGCCTCGGCGGTGCCGTCGAGAGATTGGAAGTAGATGGCGGTGGTGTCGATGGGTTCGAGGTCGTTGGGATTGGGGCCGACTTGTTGGAGGATGCGGACATCCATGCGGAGGAGGTAGCCCTTTTCTCTCGCGACGTTGTCGAAGTTTTCTGGACGATTGCCGTCGACGATCTCGCCTCGGACACCCTTCCAACAGCGGATCTGGCGGTATCCGATTTCGGTATCGTCGTTGATGTTGCCTTTGGGGATGAACAGCCGCTCCCAGCGATTCTGGTTGAGCGCGACGACGCGGTCAAACTGCTCGGAGTCGATGGTGGCGAGGACTTCGATGCCGCGGGAGATGCGCTTTGCTCTTTGGGCAATTTCAGCGTTTGCGTCGTTAAAAACTGCGGACGCAACGATTGTTTCGTACATAGCGCGAGCGACGCCGATTTCTTCGACCGGGCTTGAGAGTTCAAACACGACGTATTCGGTCGGCGAGGTCTCGATGACGGTGTAGCCCAGGAACCTCTCGTTTTGGCCTGAAAACTGGGGACCCGAGACGTAAGCGCGCTCGGCCTTTCGATTCGCGATGGTGAGATTCGGGGTGCG
>JAJDDL010000391.1 GCA_029260335.1 Phycisphaerales bacterium
CAGCTCATCAACGCGGGCGTGCCCATGCTCGACACCTTGGCAATCACCGGTGAGATCGCCGGTAACCGGCTGTTCAAGCGAGTCTGGCAAAGCGTGTACGCGGCGGTGAAGCAAGGTAAGAAGATCGCCCACCCGCTCATGAACGACAAGATGCTTCCCAAGAGCGTTTGCCAGATGATCGCCGCGGGCGAAGAGTCAGGCAAGCTTGGTGAGGTGCTCGACCAGATCTCGGTCTTTTATCAGAAGCAGCTGAAGGACCAGATCAAGGCGGTTACCGGCCTGATCGAACCCATCATGATCATCATAATGGGTTCAATCGTCGGCTTCATCGCAATGGCGGTCATCCTCCCCATCTTCAAGATGAGCCAACTCGTCGGCTGAATCGGAGACTGAAAGATGGAGGGTCACCCATGCGCCGAACTCGCGCAACATCATCCGGCTTCACGCTGATCGAGACCGCCATGGCGGTAGTGATTATCGGCGTCGGAGTCATCGCGATGGTCGATGCACAACGTGCCTTCATGCATTCCAACGCGTGGTCCAACCACGCCGCGACTGCCACCTACCTCGCCAACGAGATACGCGAGATGTCTCGCCGCTACTCCCGGCACGACCCTGTCACCGGGGTCTATCTGGACGGCACAGATCTCGTTGGCTGGGGCCCGGAGATAGGCGAGGTCCTGGTCACCGACTTCGACGACCTCGATGACTTCGACGCCGTGGTCTTCGGAGCCGGTGGCGGCGATGGTCCGATCAACGCGGTCGGCGAAGTCATCTTCGAGATCGATCAGTACGGCGACATCAGGCTCGACGAAGACGGCGTGCCCGTTCCGTTGCAGGGATGGTCGCAGACCATTTTCGTCGAGAAGGTCGACCCATTCAATATGGCCACCGTACTCGACGACGACTACTTCGATCCGCCGGCAGGAAACTTCGACGGCCGAGGCGTCGGTGACTTCCCGTTGCGCGTGACCGCCGTGGTGAGCTTTGAAGATCCGATCACGTTGGAAGTGGAAGAAGTCACAAGAGTGACATGGGTGGTCCCATGAATCGGGTTCAGGCACACAGCGCGGAGGTCCTGATGCGTCATCGCCGCAAGCGAACAATCTCTCGCCGGGGCGTGGTCAGCGTCTTGGCCATGATGTTCCTGGTGCTCTTCGGCTCGCTCGTCGCCGCCATGGCGATCGCGAGCCAGGGCAATATCAAAACCGCCAGCACCCACCTGCACGTGATGCGTTCAAGCGGAGCCGCCGAGACCGGCCTGGCTATCGCAACCGATCGTCTGGCCGAGGCCTCTGGCCGCTTTGTTGTCGCCGAGAGCGATATCGACGAAACCGTCGTGTGGGCCCTTTGGATGGGCAACACGGGGTCCATCGACGGCGAGGTCATCGTGCGCGACCCGCCCAGCGGCCATTTCGAAGCCGCGCCCCCCGCGGGCGTCGCCGAGGCAATCGCGCTGCACCACGCGGCCGACGAGAACATCATCGACTACGGCGGGATGACCGCGCCCATCGTTGGGCCCGCGCCCGATGGCACCGACGAGTTGATCTACAAGCTCGATGGCTGGGTCTATACCCCAATCATCGCCCTGAGCACGATCGAAGATGTCGATGGCTTGCCGACGAGCGAGCCCGCGTTCCAGGTTACCTATGCGCCGCTCGCCGACGGACTCCAGATCCGCGTTATCATCACCGGATTTGACTTCGCCTATACGCGCGACGGTTACCCGCTGACGCGCGTGCTCATGCGTGACTACACCATCACCAAGCGCGTCAGCCACGCGGTCATCTCCCCGAGCCGCATCATGGTTGGCAAGAACGTCCATCTCTCAGGCAGCGTGGGTGTGCACTACATGGATGTCGACGCCGAGTTTGGCGATCCGCTCCTGCTCCGCTCTGACTTTGCGTTCCTGGACGATGATCTGGACGCCAACATTGCCGAGTTTTACGCCGGTGTCAAGGACTACGACGCCGACTACGACAACCGATTGCGCGTGCACCACCCCGTCGAAGTGAACGGAATCCCCGCCGGCGATGCCTTCAAAGACGCGACCGGCGATGGCTACGTCGACGAACTCGATCTGTTCATCAACTTCTTCGACGAGAACGGCGACGGCATGGTCGCGCTCTCCGATGAACTCCGCGATGGCACCCCCAACGAGCACCTCACCGCTGAGTTCTATGGCGATGGCCTGCCCATCGACGAGGACCTCGCCAAGCTCGTGGATTGGGGCTCTCCCGATCGCAACAAGAACGACATCTCCGGCTGGGAAGATCTCGATGATGACGGCGAGTGGGACCCCGACACGGAGGACCTGCTCGACTTCGATCCTATCTACGGCGTGTACCTGGACCAGGAACTCGGCTATCGCGATGGCGTGATCGATCGCCTCGACGCCTACACCAAGCTCAACGGTTCGGTCGCCTTCGCAGTCACGCGCGAGGCCTGGGAAGCTCAACAGCCCGAATGGCAGGCCAGGCTCCGAGGCAGCGTGCGCCCCGACGAGGGATTCACGCCACTGATCTTCGGCGCAGACGACGAGAACCTGCCGGATATCCACGTCGATGACTTCTCCGGCGCAGGCGATGACCTCCGCGCCGCCGCCGATGGCGAAGACTTTCTCCAGCAGGTCGCCGACCAGCTGGGCGTCGGGGTCGACGACCTCGATGACTACGTGGAGACCGAGCCCGACGGCACCAGTGCACCGAGGTTCTTTCGCCTCGAGCCCGACACCGACGGCGATGGCCTGCCCGACAACTGGGACACCGCCTACTTCGAGCGCATGCCCTTCAACTCTCCGGAGTTCAGTGATTGGTATTACCGGCCGGTCTTTGAGAACATGGTCTTCAAGGACGCACACATCCCAGTAGGGCTCAACGCGCTGTTCGTGAACTGCACGTTCGTTGGGGTCAACTACGTCCGCACAACCGTGGAAAACGACCACCCATATTGGCCGATCTTCGGCCGCATGGATCTCGATACAGGCCTGGGCATCCCCGTTCCTCAGATCGAGCGTTGGATCTACGGCGATGATGTCGGAGAAGCAGGCGACCACCCCCCGATGCTCCCGGGCACTGCCGTGCCGCCCGCCGAGAATCTGCTCGTTGCCGTGGATCCCATCGATAAGGGCGACATCCTTGCCAGTGAGATCCCCGCGTACGATCCGGCCGCATACGCCTCCTTGCCCGAACCGCTGGTCATCGATGGCCTGCGCGTCACCGATTCCAAGACCTATTCCAACAACATTCGCCTCCACGATTGCCTCGTGGTGGGGTCATTGGTCTCTGACACCCCCGAGGTCTTCCACCACGTGCGCAACAAGATGCAGTTCACCGGCGCGACCCGCTTTGAGACGACGCACCCCGAGTTTCCCGACGATGACGACCTCAACCCCGAGGACGATGACATGGCCGTCGTCCTCAAGAGCTCGCTCTTGCTCCCCAACTACTCGGTCGACATCGGCACCTTCAACAGCCCACCCGAGCAGAGCGTCAACCTT
>JAJDDL010000392.1 GCA_029260335.1 Phycisphaerales bacterium
CGAGGGGATCAACATGATCGCCCTGGGCGGGCTCGGGCTCTCGATCATCGGGCTGTCATTCAAGATCGGCGCAGTGCCGATGCACGCGTACGTCGCTGATGTCTATCAAGGCGCAGCCGCGAGCGTGAGCGCCATGCTCGCGTTCGTGCCCAAGGCCGCGGGTTTTATCGCGATCATCCTGCTGCTCGGCACGGTCGGCTGGCACTACGGCATCGCCGATACTTCGGGCCACGAACTGGGCGAGGGCCATTCCCTGCCCGAGTCGCTCCGGATCATTCTTTGGATCATGGCGGTGCTCACGATGACCGTGGGCAACGTGCTCGCGCTGCTCCAGAAATCGGTGAAGCGATTGCTCGCGTACTCCTCGATCGCGCATACGGGCTACATGCTCGTGGGCGTGATCGCCGGGCCGCTCGGATCGGACTTTCAGTCCAACGGGCTCGCCGCGACCATGTTTTACTTGCTGAGCTATGGGCTGATGAACCTCGGCGCGTTCGCGGTCATCGCCTCGCTCGAGCGCAAGGGCGAGGAGTGTGATTCGCTCGACGATCTCAAGGGCCTGTGCAAAACCCATCCGTGGCTCGGTTGGACAATGGTCGTGTGTGCCTTGAGCTTGCTTGGCTTCCCCATGACCTTGGGCTTCTTCGCCAAGCTGCCGTTGTTTACCAGCGCGATTGCCGCGGGCGAGATCACGCTCGTGGTCATCCTGGGCCTGAACTCCGCGATCGCGGCATTCTACTACCTGAAACTCGCCGCGCCTCCGTTGCTTGAGGATCCGGGCGAGGATGTGCCGGATCGCACGCCGGTTGTCGATCGGGTGATCGCAGGCGTGCTCTCGGCGGCGTGTGCTGTCGGCTTGGTGTTCATCGCCGGGTTTGTGATGGAACGGGCCGAGCGGGCAGTTGCGCCGAGCATGTTCAGCGCGGGCGATTCGCACGCCGCGGCAGACGACGATCACCGCGAACCGTAGCAGAGCTCTGTTTATGAACAGACTGTGACAAACCGTGCCACCAACCGTGGCTTTGCACGGTTGATGCTTCTTTGGTACGCCGTTGCCACATCAGCACAAACCATGCAAAGCCATGATCAGTTGCACGGTCGGGCCTGTGATTCTTACATGATCGACCCGAATGATGTGCTATTCGTCCACGATCTTCGCGCGCCTGGACTTCATCTGCAGCACAACCCCGAGCAACGCAACTCCGAGCCACACCAGCACCCACACCAAAGGCGAGCGCTGCATGAACTCCCGTCCGGGCGCTTCAAACGCGTGCATCAGCCACACCGCACTGGCGAGCCAGATCGCTGAACCACAAAGAGCACTCACGACCGCCGACGATCGCTTGGGCGCAACAAAGCCGATGAGCAAGCCGCCCGCGGCTCCGAGGATCGCCGCGCCCATCAGGATCATCCGCTCATCGACCCCCGTCGCATTCCATCGCTCGCGGCCTTGGGTGATCAGGGCACTGAAGAAGCCTCGTGCCTGCTCGTAGGCACTGCGCATGACCGTCTGGGTGTCGCCATCGAGGCTCTCAAAGGAACCCTGGCCTGTAGTGAGAATGTCTTCGCGAATCTGCTCGGCGTGTTCGATCGTCGATTGATCCAGCGTGTCGCGCAAGCCGTCGAGGAATGTCGAGCTGTCGGTCGCCAACGCGTTCGCCCGCTCGTCGACCTCCACTTCCAACGGCGTTTCGGCCGAGTCCTCGATCATCGGCTGGACCTGCAAGAACGCGAGCCCGCCGAGCAGCCCCACCAGCGAGAACGCCCCGGCCGCGGCGATGCCGACGGCCGTGCGGAAGATCACGATCGAGAGAATGAGACCCGATAACCCGCCGAAGATCAGCCCCGCATACGGCGAGGGCATTTCGAGCACCTGCTCGCCGCTAATCTGCGGGAGCAGCAGGAAGCCGCCGAGCCCGCCGAGAACGATCCCCATCGCAGCAAATGCCGGCTTGATGAGCCTGCCGCCCACGATCCAGAGCAAAAAACCCGCGATCAGGGCCAGCGCGATGGGCGCGTGGGCCAACGGCGGCAGGTCCGCCAGATCCTGCACTGGCACGGGCTCGGTTTGAGCGATCAGGTTGGGCAGAATCGATCCCATGACCTCCCTTCTTCGGCTTTGAGGGGGCCAGATTGTCCAGTCGTGGCAAAGTCCTCCCGCCGAATCATGCGCGGGGCGCTTCTGAACGATGAACAATCGCCCATGGCAGACCAAGATTCGACAAATCCACAACGCCCGTCTCCCGATCCAGACGGGCAGGACAACACCCCCGAGCCTCGCTCGTTGGACGAGCTTCGCGTGCTCATCGACGAGATGGACACCAGCCTCATTGAGCTCCTGAACAAGCGAGCGTCCCTGGTCGTCGAGGTCGGCCAGTCCAAGCGAGGCACCGGCGTGCCGGTATACGCGCCTCATCGCGAGCAGGAAGTGCTCCAGCGGGTGCTGGACGCCAACAAGGGACCGTTGCCGGGGCGTTCGATCGAGGGGATCTATCGCGAGCTCATGAGCGGCAGCTTTGCCCTCGAGCGACCACTGCGGATCGGGTACCTCGGTCCTCCAGGGTCGTATTCGCATCTAGCCGCGACACGGCAGTTCGGGTCTTCGGTCTCGTTCGAGGATTTGCACGACATCGCCGGCGTGTTCACCGAGGTCCGCCGAGGCCACGTGGACTACGGCTTGGCTCCCATTGAGAACTCGACCGGTGGTGGGGTGGTCGAGTCCTTGGACGCGTTCATGGCTTCGTCTGGTGAGCTTTCGATCTATTCCGAGGTGCAGATCACCGTCCATCACGCGCTCTTGGCCAACTGTGAGCCGAGCGAGGTCAAGCGGATTCACGCCAAGCCCGAGGCGGCATCGCAGTGCCGGGTGTGGTTAGCGACACAGTATCCCCAGGCCGACATCGTGCCCTCGCCGAGTTCCAGCCGGGCGGCGCAGACCGCAGCCGAGGAGGCCAAGCTCGCCGTGAGCATCTCGGCGCGCCCCGCCTCGGCGGCGATCGGCTCGGTCCTGGCCGGCCAGATCTACGGCGTCAACGTGCTCTTTGAACGCATCGAGGACAACCCCAACAACGTGACCCGGTTCTTCGTGATCAGCAAGCAGCAGGCGAAGCGCTCGGGAGACGACAAGACGTCGATCATGTTCAAAACAGTGGACAAGCCCGGGGCGCTCCTGGAGGTCCTCAAGCTGTTCGCGGACGCCGGGATCAATCTGACCCACATCGACAAGCGTCCGAGCGGAGCCACGAACTGGGACTACACCTTCTTCACCGACGCCGTGGGGCATCGTGAGGATGAGGCCATGGCGAGGGTCCTGAGCGAGCTTGAGGCTCACTGCAAAGAGCTGACGGTGCTGGGGAGTTACCCCAGGTCGAAGCGGATTCTGTAGCCATGCGAGGGTAAATACCCTCATGGTCGGGCCGGCTTGAAAAAAATCCAGTTGTGAAGCCCAGGATTGGCCAGTTCATGCGCCTTCGGGCTAGGAACTGGGGTGCCCTGATCGCGTATAAATGAGGGTGCGCGAACCCCCCTCGCGCAGCGGGTTGGAGTTTGGATTGGCCCCCGCTTGCCAATCTGATGGCTCCCAAGCCGCGATCCGTGGCATTGATGGACATCTGCCGATGGGCATTGTGGCCCAGGCGGATCGGGAGATTGGGGGGTTGAGCGCCGGGGCGAGTTGGGATACCCTGTCCCT